>DATIPS010000004.1 GCA_035471805.1 Acidimicrobiia bacterium
GTCAGGATGTCCTGGAACTCGTAGGCCAGATAACGGGTTTCGCAGCCGGCCTGCTGCCGAGACCGGTTCAGCGGCTGCTGGGCCGGTTGACCTCACTCTGACCACAGGGAGTATTGGTGTTGGCCGTTCGTGAGGTGGCTCAGGCAACCTGCGCGGATGGGTGGAACTTCCTGCGGTGCCTCCCTCGGTTCATTTGGAGACCACGAGACCTGCGTTGCTTGGGTGTTCGAGTTCCCAACGGGGCTCCAACCTGGCTGGTACGACATGGTGGTTGAGTGGGTTGCGCCCTGCGCAGCTTGGTTTGAAACAGACGTGTGTCCCTTCCCCTCGCGACCGACCGGGCTCGTTTTGGTGGGGGGAACGGTCGGGTTCTTGTCCGAGGAGTACACCGTCGATTTCGCCGGGGGAGAAGCTTGGCCGTTCGATCCCTGGGTTTTCGCTGAGCCGTTGCCGGATAGCGGCTAGCCGCAGTTATTGGCAGTAGCCCGGCGGCGCTGGTGGGCAATAGGGGCTCCGCTCAAGGGGGTGTTTTCTGTCTCTCGGTGCGGGTATAATCGAACATATGTTCGATACGCTGACAAGAGACCCAGAGCTCCGGGTCTGGCTCGACCAAGCTGAGTACGGCGATGCAGAGCTGGCCCTGGCAATCGCGGAGGCGGATCCGGGGATCCCTCGCGAGCCGTCGATACCGCCCGACTTGGCCGCAATGGAACCCGGGATCGTGCTGTCCGGTCTGCTATGGGCCATCGACGTTAACTCCCTCTCGGGTCACGATCGGGTGATCGTGATGGCCGCCCATCAGCGAATGGCATCACACCATCAAGCCAACCTGTACGCCGCGATGGCGTCGGTTGCCGAGGCGGTCTCCGAAGAGCTGCTCGATAGAGATGGCGAGACCGACTTCGAGATAGTGGAACAGGCCTGCTCATCCGAGATCCGGGCAGCGCTCCGGCTCACCCGGAGGGCAGCGGACAACGAACTCTCCATTGCCCGTGACTTCCAGACGCGGCTGCCGGCCGTTTGGCAGGAGTTCGCTGCCGGGCGTATCGACCGGCGCCGTGCCAATCTCATCCTCCATCGCACCGATCATCTTCCGGTCACCCAAGCGCAGGAAGTGGCTCGCCGTGCGTTGGAACGGGCTTCCGAGCTCACGACCGGGCAGCTGACGGAGCTGTTGCGAAAGCTCAGCGTCGAGGCCGATCCCGCGGATGCCAAACACCGCTACGAGAACGCAGTCGATGAGCGTCGAGTCGTTCTCGAGCCCGGCACGGACGGCACAGCCCATCTCTTTTTCATGGACCTGCCGCCCGATCGAGCCGCCCGGATCCGTGACCGCATCGATTCGGCTGCCCGCGACCTGCGGACCTCGGGAGAGACCCGGACGATGGACCAACTGCGTGCGGATGTTGCCCTCGACTTGCTCGATCCCAGCGTTCCACACTCGGGGCGCGAGTCGGGGCGAGGATCTCTCGTGATGACGGTTGACATGGCCACACTCGCCGGTCTTACTGAATCTTCCGGCGATCTCGGTGGCTACGGTCCGGTGATTTCCGATGTCGCCCGCCGGGTGGCCGAAACCTCGCTCAGCGACGAGTGGCGATTCGTTGTGACCGACGCCGAACATCAGCCGATTTGTTCCGGGATCACCCGCCGCCGTCCGACAGCAGCAGATCGGCGCGCAATCGAAACGGCATTCCCGACCTGTACGTTCCCGGGATGCCGCGTCCCGTCGACGCGGTGCGATCTCGACCACATGACACCCTGGTCTGACGGCGGACCGACGTGCTGGTGCAACCTTGCCCCCCTCTGCCGGCACGACCATCGCGTGCGACACGGTGCGGGCTGGAGCTACCGGCGAACGGAGGCCGGTTCCCACGAGTGGACGAGTCCTCTCAGCCATCGATATTCGAGTGAGGCCCGGGCGCCGTAACTCCGGGCGGTGAGGCCACGGGGCGCGGCGGTGTCGCTCATCGAATCGAAACTCGCCATACGACTCGCGCTTGGCGGTGAGAAGGCGGAGTCCATTGGTCTTTCCAGCACCAGAGTCCTGCCCGAACGCCTGGTGGACGACGGATTCGAGTTCGGCGATGCAGACCTCGAGACGACGCTGCACCGGATGCTGGGCTGAGGGAAAGTTCGCCTCCGCTCTGCAGCTGAGGCGTACGACACTCCGCCACCCATCCAATACCCGACGCGGCCTCGAACATCGAGTAGACGACCGAAAGAAACCCAATGCCACCTATCGACCTCTCCGGAACTCGAGTCCTCGTTCTCGGCGGATCCGGTGAACTCGGAACCCGAATAGCCGGCGAGCTGCGCAACCGGGGCGCCGTTGTCCTGGCGACCGGACGAAACGCACGTCGATCCGGTGATCCCACCGAATCGAACATGCTGGAATTCGATTTGCTCATCGACGACCCGGCTCAACTCATCGAGAGGACGGTCGAGACACTCGGAGGACTCGACGGGGTCGTCAACGCCGCAGGCGTGGTTGCCTTCGGACCCTTCGAGACACTCAGCGACGATGCTCTGAACGAACTCGTCAAAACCAACTTCACCGCCCCGCTGAGATTGCTCAGAGAGGCGATCCCACACATCGAAGGCGGCTTCTGGGTCAGCATCACCGGGGTCGTCGCCGAGCAACCGGTGGGAGGAATGGCCGCCTACTCCGCGGTCAAAGCCGGGCTGAGCGCCGCCACGAGGGCCCTAGCCCGCGAACTCCGGCGTAGGAAGATCCACTTGCTCGACGCCCGGCCCCCTCACACCGAGACCGGGCTGGCCACCCGACCAATCGAAGGCAGCCCTCCTACGCTCCCGACCGGCCTGGATCCCGATCGGGTAGCACGGCTCATCGTCGAGGGTCTCGCGGCGGGGGAGAGAGAGCTCCCCTCAACTCAGTTCGCATAACGCTGATCGTGGAGGCGGGCGCCACCCTGTGTAGGGGTGGCAGCGTTGCGGGCCATCGCAATCTGACTTATGCGAGCAGGTTCGCGACCGCCCGGGCCGCAGACAATCCCGACAGGGAACTTGCGTTTCGGCCAGCGCTCGGTCGGGCGTTTGGTGTCTCGAGAATCATCCATCCGCACCGTTGACGGGCTCCGTAGACAGGGTGAAGAGTCATACGGAGGAGTAATGCACTTCCCGACCGTTACCGGATCGAATCTAGAACGCAGGTCTTTCACGCTTCCGGACGACCTCGAAGGCGAGGTGAACCTCGTCATATTGGCCTTCTGGAGAGACCACCAGAGTCTGGTCGACACCTGGATGCCGTTGGCAAGACGGCTGCAGACCCGTCACTCGGGCCTGGTTGCCTACGAACTGCCGGTGATCGAATCCAGGAGCCGGGTTTCCCAGTGGTTCATCGACAGCGGAATGCGCTCCGGAATTCGCGACCGCACCACACGCGAGCACACCATCACGCTCTACATCGACAAGGCCGAGTTCCTGGCGACGCTTGAGATCGAAGACGATTCGACGATCCGGACATTGTTGATCGACCGAGCGGGCCGCATCCTCTGGCGATCCGACGGACCTCTCGACCCCGCCAAGGAACAGGCGCTTTCCGAGTTTCTCGAGCCTTCTCCCACGACCGCCTGATTTCAACAAACCTTCCGGCGACCACACGGTCGCCCGACCCCGAAAGGAGTCATCCGATGAGAAAGAACCTCACTCTCGGCCGCCTGGCCGGTGTCACCATCGAGCTCAACTGGAGCGTGCTGGTCATCGCCTCCCTCATTACGTTGTCCGCTTCCGGAAGTCTTTTGCCGGCGGCGGTTCCCGGCTTGAGTGGTACCGCCTATCTGGCGGGAGGACTGATCGCGGCGGCTGCTCTGCTCGGCAGCATTCTGCTCCACGAACTCGGTCATGCTCTGGTGGCTCGCCGTCACGGAGTCCAAGTCGACCGTATCAGTCTGTGGGCCTTCGGTGGGGTCGCCCAACTCGAGGGCGAGGCTGAAACACCCCGTGCCGAAGCAGAGATCGCCGGGGTCGGCCCGGCCATCAGCCTGCTTCTCGGCGCCGGTCTCTACGGCATCGCCACAGTCATGACGGGACTCCCCGCCGCGATCGTCGGCTGGGCGGGCCTCATAAATGTCGTATTGGCATTGTTCAACTTGATACCCGGTGCTCCTCTCGACGGCGGCCGCCTCCTGCACGCCTGGCTGTGGAAGCGCCATGGTGATAGGGGGCGGGCGACGCAGACTGCCGGCAAGGTGGGTCGCTACTTCGGAACCGCGCTCATCGCACTCGGCCTGGTCCAATTCGTGTTCGGCGGATTCGGTGGGTTGTGGACTGCGTTCATCGGCTGGTTCCTGAGAAACGCGGCAACTGCCGAAGCCCGATTCGCTTCCCTGAATGAGGATCTGGGGGGCGTCACCGCACGCGACATCATGACTGCTGTCGAACCGGTCGAGGGAGATTGGCTATCCGTAGCTGCGTTCATCGACAGACACGCCGTCCAGCAGATCCGCCCGTTTTATCTAGTGGGAGAATCCGACGGACCGGTCAGCGGTGTGGTGACGGTCAAAGCTCTGGCCGCAGTGCCCGAAGATGATCGGTGGACGACGTCTGTGCGCACGGTTGCCCGACCGGTGGACGAGTACCCGGCAGTGCGTGCCGACGAACCGGCTGCAGAACTGCTGCGCAAGATCGGGACTGCGTCACTTGTCGTGGTCTGGGATGGGTCAACGCCGATCGGCACCATAACTCAGGTTCAGTTCGCCACCGCGGCCGAAACCGCGCGCATGCTGGCATCGCTGCGCAGTGTGCAGACTGAGGCGGCCTGAACCAGTTCGAGACCGACCGCCCGGCGGAGGCCACGCCGGGCGGTTCATGTCATCCACCGACCTTTGCCGATCCGTACAACGGATAAGGAGGCTCACAACCATGACAACCCCGCCGTCCACCGTTCCCTCTCTCCGCTCGCTCAGCACATTCCATCGCACGAAACTCGCATTCCTGGCCGCGGCCTTTGCATCGTTCGTGCTCTCGGTTTCGCTCTGGTTCCTGGTCGATCGAGAGGTCGGCCTGTTCGTCGGGCTCTGGGTCCCTGCAATTCACTCCCTCGGCACACTCGTGCTGACCGGTGAGGCCGACGAATCATGAGCAACGGTCTGCTGTTCGCAATCGGCGGCGTCCTCTTCATCATCACGACCGGCGCCACCATCGCCTTCCTTCTGTCACGAGTGATGGCCGCCCACCGACGTCAACTCCTCGAATCGGAATCCGTTTCTCACATCGAGTCGGACCGCTTCACCGAGATCTATGTCCGCGACGACGTAGCCAAGATGACGGTTCCTGCAGGCATCGATGCAGCAAGTGGCTCCGTACCGCCCGAGAGATGATCGCCGCCGACGACTATCCGCTCACCGCCCCTTGCCCCGTTCAACGGGCCGTCATGTTGCAGCGGTGGGACGATGTCACGTTCCTGCACTGGCCGGTCGATCCTGAGATCGTTCAGTCGAGGCTTCCCTCAGGGCTCCGGGTGGACACCTTCGAGGGCCGTGCCTGGGTAGGTCTGGTTGCCTTCCGCATGCGCGGGATTCGGTTGCCGTTCCTGCCGCCGGTTCCATACCTGGGATCGTTTCCCGAGACCAACGTCCGCACCTACGTGCGCGGTCCCAACGGCCGGCCCGGTGTCTGGTTCGATTCACTCGATATCACCCGCCTGATCCCGGTACTCGTGGCCCAAGTGAGCTACCGGATTCCCTACCGTTGGTCCAAGATGAGAATCGATCGAAGCCACGATGAAATCAGCTACACCGCCGGCACCCGCTGGCCCGGGCCGGCGGGCACGGCGAGCCGGATCGTCGTGCGACCCGGTGCGCCGATTGGGACCACCGGAAGCTTGGAACGGTTCCTGACCGCCCGCTGGGGCCTCTACAGCAGTTTCGGCGGCGGGATGACCTTTACGCCGGTCGATCATCCCGAGTGGCCCCTGAGGCGGGCTGTACTCGCAGATATCGATGATCACCTGGTAGCGGCGGCAGGCTACCCGGCTCCAGCTGACATGCCGCTGGTGCACTACGCAGCCGGAGTACCTGTGCGCGTTGGGGCACCCCGTAGGATCGAGCTCTGAGCCATGCCCGAGGGACATACGATCCATCGTCAGGCCCGACTCCAGCGAGCAGCGCTGGCCGGAGAGCGGATCCGAACCTGGTCTCCGCAGGGAAGGTTCGCGGCCGGCGCCGCACGTCTCGACGGTCGCATACTCAACGATATAGAGGCGCTGGGAAAACACCTCCTCTACCGGTGGGACTCCGGCGACACGCTGCACGTTCACCTCGGACTGTTCGGCAAGTTCAAGACCTTCAAGTCCGATCCGCCGCCGCCGACCAACATGACGCGACTGGCGATGGCCAACGGGCGGGCGGTTGTGTATCTGTCGGGCCCGACCATCTGTGAACTCCTGAACACTGAGGAAGAAGACGACCTGCGGGCGCGGATCGGACCCGATCCGCTGGCTGGTCGGCGCTCCGGTCGACGATTCGTCTCCAACCTCGCTCGACGTCGAATTCCGATCGGGTCTGCGCTGCTGGATCAGAGAGTCGTTGCGGGCATCGGAAATGTCTACCGGACTGAGGTTCTCTTCAAGTGCGGCATAGCTCCTCATCGACCGGCCGACCAGATCCAGGGAGACGAGGCAAACCTACTCTGGACGACAATCAGATCCGAACTCCGCGCCGGTGAAGCTGCCGGGCGGATCGTGACGGTGAGCCCGAACGACGTCGGTGTACGCGCCCGGGCGGACATACCCCGCCAAGAGCGACTCTACGCCTACAAGCGAGCCGGGTTGCCGTGCCGTCGCTGCGGTGACACGATCCTGTCCGCCGAGATGGCCAACCGCCTCATCTGGTGGTGCCCGACCTGCCAGCCGCCGTCAAGATGAACCCTTCACGGCCGTTCTATGCGCCCATACCCGCTTTGCGGGCGACTCACTGCCGCGGGTGAACGGTGCATAACGCCGCAGCGTCGCGTATCTTGGGGAAACACTCCAGGGAGATGTTCCGTGACTGAGGGGATGATGAGGGCCTGACCATGTATTGCCCGACCTGCGCACACGAGAACCCGGCCGGCCAGAAGTTTTGCGGAAACTGCGGCAACAGCCTGGCGGCGGCGTGCTCGAACTGTGGCGCCGAGAACCCGCCGGGCAATCGGTTCTGCGGTGAATGCGGCACGGTGCTGGGAGGTGCCTCACCGATTCCGACCGCGGCCCCCTCCGCCGCGCCCGACACCTATCTCGAGCGCCGGGTCGTTTCCGTCCTCTTTGTCGACCTCGTCAACTACACATCGTTCTCCGAGGGCCGGGACGCCGAGGACGTCCGTTCATTCCTTTCCGACTACTTCGACCGGAGTAGAGAGATCATCGAACGTTTCGGCGGAGTGGTCGAGAAGTTCATCGGCGATGCCGTTATGGCCGCCTGGGGCGCCGTCGCCACCAATGAGGATGATGCCGAACGGGCCGTGCGAGCCGGCATGGAGCTGGTCGACATGGTGGCCAAGCTCGGAGCCGACGCCGGCGTTCCCGAACTGGCCGCGAGAGCGGGGGTACTGACCGGGGAAGCCTCGGTACGGTCGGACACCAGCTCGGAAGGAATGGTGATCGGCGACCTCGTCAACACTGCCGCCCGGCTCCAGGGTTCGGCCGAGCCCGGCACGGTGTACGTGGGGGAGACCACCTACCGGGCAGCAGGCGATTCGATCCAGTTCGCAGACATCGGTTCGCTCGACATGAAGGGCAAGGACCTCCCGGTTCCTGCATGGAAAGCATTGCGTATCGTCGCGCAGATCGGCGGCGCGCTCCGCAGCGATGGTCTCGAACCGCCCTTCACCGGTCGTGCTCCCGAGCTGCGGATGTTCAAGGACCAGCTCCACGCCGCCGAGCGCGAGCAGAGAGCGAGACTCATCTCGGTCGTCGGCCAGGCGGGCATCGGCAAGAGCCGCCTGGTCTGGGAGTTCCAGAAGTACATCGACGGCCTCATCAGCGACATCTACTGGCACGAGGGCCGGTCACCTGCCTACGGCGACAACCTCGCCTTCTGGGCCGTTGGCGAGATGGTCCGGCATCGTGCCGGAATTGCCGAAACCGATGATTCAACCACCACCAGAACCCGGCTCCGGGAGATGATCAACACCTATGTTCCCGATCCGGACGAGCAAAGCTGGGTCGAACCCCACCTCGAAGGACTGCTCGGGCTACGCGACGGCCACGTCGGAGAAGGCAGTGAACAAGCCGCCGCCTATCGGATCCTCTTTGAGCGCATAGCCGCCAAGGGGACCACCGTGCTGGTGTTTGAGGACCTCCACTGGGCCGACCCTGCCTTGCTCGATTTTGTGGAAGAACTGACCGATTGGTCGCGAGACCATCCAATCCTCATCATCACCCTCGCTCGGGCAGATCTCCTCGACCGCCGGCCGACATGGGGCGCCGGCAAGAGCGGATTCATCTCCCTGAACTTGAGTCCGTTGAGTGACAACGAAATGGGCGAGCTCGTTTCGGGTCTTGTTCCCGGCATTCCGGAAGTAACTCTGGGAGGAGTGGTCGAACGATCAGGTGGCGTCCCGATGTACGCGGTCGAGTTCGTGCGCATGCTCCTCGGCCAGGCCGTTCTGAACCAGAAAGACGATGGCACTTTCGAGATAGCCGGCGACCCGGCAGAGCTGCCGGTCCCGGAATCGGTCTCCGCCGTGATCGGTGCCCGACTGGATCGACTCGCTGAGGCGGACCGATCCTTGCTGCAGGACGCCGCCGTCATGGGCCACTCATTCAGCGTGGAAGGTCTGGCCTTCCTGACCGATCGGGACACCACAGACCTGGAGGGAAAGCTGGCACCGCTGGTACGGCATGAGCTGCTGGAAATCGTCAGAGACCCCCGGTCGCCGACCAGGGGCCAATACCGCTTCGTGCAGGGCCTCATTCGCGAGGTCGCACATGCCCGCATTTCGCGCGATGTCCGACGCGCTCGCCACCTGAAAGTGGCCGATTACTTCGCGTCCCTCAACGACGAGGAACTGGCCGGCATAGTGGCCTTCCATCTCGTAGAGGCACTGAGAGCCACCACCGATTCAGGGGCCGCCGCCCGGCTGTTGGATCGAGCCAAGGCCGCCATGCTCGATGCCATCGATCGTGCAGATGATCTCAACGCCTGGGACCAATGCCTGAGTCTGGCCAAGCAGGCGGAGGAGTTCTTCACCGGCCCGACCAATTTGCTGCCCTTCTGGGAGCGCGCCACGGCCGCCGCGGAACACCTTGCCAGGTATGAGGAGTGCGAGGCCTATGCCCGGCGCTGTATCGAGGCCGCCCGGGAACTCGGCGATCGGACGGTCGAAGCGCAGGCGATGAGCCTGCTGGGAACCGCCTACAACGTAAGTGGCCGGGCCAAACGGGCGGTTGAAGTCCTGACGCCGTATCTGGCAGAGCACCCGGACCCAGAAGGCGATGAGGGGTTGACGCGGGCCTACATGGCTCTGGCTCGGGGGCAGATGTTGGCCGGCGAGGGCGACCCGGCGGAGACGGCCCTGGTAGCCATGCGAGCCGCGGACCTTCTGGACCTCGACGAGGTTGCCGCCCAATCGATGATCACCAGAGGAACGGCCCTCTCGGGCCAGGCACGACCGCGCGAGTCCATGGCATTGCTCCATGAGGCGCTCAAGATCGCGGAGGAGCATGGGTTCGTCGGAACCAAACTCCGCGCACTCGCCAACATAGGCTACGGATCCCCCGACCCTCAGGAGAGCATCTCCGCCACCGACACCGGCTTCCGGGAGTCCCGCCGGCTGGGAGAGAAATCTCATCTCCAGTTCTTTGCAGGAAACTGGGCCTCCTTCCGGATCTACGTCGGCGACTTCGACGCCCCGGCATCGATCACCCACGATCCGATCTTCTCTGATGCCCCGGCAGATTGGTGGGCCCACCACTACTCGTATCTGGCGTCCGCTTCGGCAAACAAAGGTGATTTCGACCGGGCCAAGGATGAGCTGGCCAGGGCAAGGGAACTCGCCGCCGATTCAGACGACCCGCAACTCTTGCAGGCCATCCAACGGGCATCCATGACCATCGCCTGGGCCGAAGGCCGATTCCGTCAAGGTCTCGATGAGGCGTTGGACCTGTCACGGCGGTTCACCTTCGCGCACGGGATCATCATGTTCTTCGCGCGCCTCTGCGCGCTGACGTCCGGCGACCCTGCTTTGATCGCCGAGTACCGGGACCGGTTGGCCGAACTTCCCGCCGACGCTTGGGTGAGGGCATTCCGCGAGGATTTGAAAGGGCTCGATCAGGTGCTGCTGGGTGACACCGGCCTTCTGAGGGAACAGGTGCGCCGGTGGGTCGACTACTGGGGCGCGCCACCGACGGCAATCGTCCTGATGGTGGCCGGCGCACTGCTTCTTCCCGACAACCATCCCGAACGCCGGGCGCTCATCGAAGAGGCCCGGCAAATGAGCAGCGAGATTGGGATGACCACCGTGCCGATCGATGTTGCCCTCGGAAGGGTCACCTCCGCCTGAGCGCGCCCAGTCTGTGTACCCTGCCCCCCGGAGGACAAATCGTGGAGTTCCGTCGGATACACAGCCTGCCGCCATACGTGTTTGCCAAGGTCGACGCACTCAAGCGTCAGGCGCGCCGGGCCGGTGAAGACATCATCGACCTCGGATTCGGGAATCCCGATATTCCGACCAATCCAGCCGTGGTTGAGAAACTGACGGAGGCGGCGAGGAACCCCCGCAATCATCGCTACTCGCAGTCGCGCGGGATTCCCAATCTCCGCAAGGCTGTGGCCGACCGTTATCGGCGGCGTTTTGGAATCGACCTCGATCCCGAGACCGAGGTCATCAACACGATCGGCGCCAAAGAGGGTTTGTCTCACCTGATGTGGGCACTTGTGCAGCCGGGCGATGTTGCGCTCGTGCCGGAGCCGAGCTATCCGATTCACATCTACGCACCGCTGCTGGCAGGCGCCGAAGTGCGCAAGGTGCCGGTCTCCGCCGACCAGGACTTCTTTGAACGGATGGAAGCCACGTTTCACGACTCCTGGCCGCGGCCCAGGGTGATCCTCGTATCGTTTCCACACAATCCGACCACGATGTGTGTTGACGAGGAGTTCTTCGTGCGTCTCGTGGCGTTCGCCAAGGAATACGGTGTCTTCGTCGTCAACGATTTCGCCTACGCCGACGTGTCTTTCGACGGATACAAACCACCCAGCCTTCTCCAGGTTCCCGGCGGCAAGGACGTCGGTGTCGAGCTCTACACGATGACCAAAGGCCATTCGATGGCGGGCTGGCGGGTCGGTTTCGTAGCAGGCAATGCTGAGATGGTGGCCGCCCTCGCCAAGCTGAAGTCCTATCTCGACTACGGGACCTTCCAACCGATCCAGATCGCCTCGATCATTGCCCTCAACGAAGGCGACGAGTACGTCTCCGAGGTCAACGACATCTACGCGCAGCGGCGCGATGTGCTGATCGAAGGCCTCAACCGGGCCGGTTGGAAGATCGAAGCCCCGAAGGCCACCATGTTCGTCTGGGCGCCGATCCCGGACCCCTACCGGGAGATGGGATCGATCGATTTCACCATCGATCTCCTGCAACGCGCCAAAGTGGCGGTGAGCCCGGGCATCGGTTTCGGTGCTTCGGGGGAGGGGTTCGTCAGGTTTGCGCTGGTCGAGAACGAGCACCGGATCGGTCAGGCCGTCCGGGGGATCAGAAAGGCCCTCGACCGCCTCTGAGCAGGTGACCCTCACAGAGGCGACAAGACTGTTACCTGCTACCCGTCACCTGCTCTGCCAGTGGAAGGTAGATCTTCTCTGTGTAGTCGGCGACCATCCGGGCGGTCGAGAAGTCGTTGATCACCGAGATGATCGACTCCTTCATCATCGCCACCCAGGCATGAGGGACTCCGGCCTCGTCCCGATCGAAGAAGGTGGGAACAACCTGGTCCTGAAGGGTGTGATAGAGCGCCACGGCGTCCTCGTTGTCCTGGGCTGCGTGATCGCCGTTGCCGTATTCGGTACCGAACGTCCAGCCGTTGGACTGGTTGTAGCCCTCGATCCACCAGCCGTCTGGGGTAGACACGTTGAGCGCCCCGTTGAGAGCGGCCTTCATTCCCGACGTGCCGCTCGCCTCTTCGGGAGGTCGGGGGTTGTTCAACCAGACGTCGACGCCCTGCACCAGGAAACGAGCCATCCGCAGGTTGTAGTCCTCGAGGACGTATAGGTGCCCTTTGAACTCGGGCGAGTTCCCGAGTTCGTGGATCTGCTGGATGAGACCGCTGCCCCACTGGTCGGCGGGGTGGGCTTTGCCGGCGAATACGATCTGCACCGGCCTATCCGGATTGGTCAGAATCGCCTGCAACCAGGGCTTGTTGTGGAACATGAGCGTGGCCCGTTTGTAACCGGCAAACCGCCTGGCGAACCCTATCGTCAGACGGTCACTCGGGAACATCGTCTCCACCGAGCGCAACTCGAGAGGCGATGCGCCGTGGCGGGCATGCTGAACGCGGATCCGGCCTCTGGCGAACCTGGTCAGCAGTCGTTTCTGGCTGACGTGGGCAGCCCAGATCTCAGAATCGTCGATGTCGCGTATCGCTTCGAACACCGAGGGATCATTGACCAGTTTGTACCGCCAGTTGACTCCGATGTGCCTGGTCAACAGGCGGTCGAGATCGCGGCTGATCCAACCGGGGGTGTGGATGCCGTTGGTTACGCCGAGCGCCGGAGCTTTCAGCAAGTGCGACCAATCCTTGTTGACGACGTCGGCATGACGACGGCTCACTCCGTTGACACGCGAGGACATGCGGATGGCCATCGCGCCCATGTCGAAGCGGTCGTTGTTGCCGGCCCCTTCCTCGGTTGCTCCGAGGTGAGCCAGGTATCCGAGATCGCATCCGACCAGACCCGGCCAGTAACCGAGGTAGCGCTCGATGATGGAGAAGTCGAAGACCTCGTTGCCGGCCGGTACCGGCGTGTGGAGGGTGAATGCCGTTCTGGCCCGAATCTGCTCTTCCGCATCTTCGAGGGCCGATCCGCCGGCAACCGCATCCTTCAGTCTTTCGAGGATCGACAGTGCCGCATGCCCCTCATTCACGTGCCAGACGGCCGGTTCGACACCGATGGCGGCCAGGGCCTTGACCGAACCGATGCCGAGGATCATCTCCTGGCAGAAGCGCATCTCGCGCCCGCGCACGTAGAGGGTATGGGTGATCGGCCGGTCGGCCGGGTCGTTCTCGGGAATGTCGGAATCGAGCAGCAACAGCGGGATTACACCAACCTGAAGCAGCCAGACGGCGGCGGAGATCTGCCGCCCGGGGAAGTCGACGGCCACCTTGAGCTGGCCGCCCGTAGGTCCGGCGACCGGCCGCACCGGCAGTTGGTGGATGTCGAGGTGCGGATGCATGTGCTGCTGGTCGCCCGTGACGTCGATTTCCTGGCTGAAGTAGCCGCGCCGGTAGAGCAAGCCGGTGCCGATGAAAGGAATGCCGAGATCAGAAGCGGCCTTGGCGTGATCGCCGGCCAGCACTCCGAGACCGCCCGAATAGATCGGCAGTGAGGCGTGGATTCCGTATTCGGCGCACAGGTAGGCGATTGGACCTTCTGGCAACTCACCTTCGTGTTCTCTGGTCCACCAGGTGTCCTGATCCGCCAGGTACTCGTCGAATCGGCGGGTGGCCTCGGTGTAGAGATCATGGAAAGTCTCCGACTCGTCCAGGGCGCTCCAAGTATCGGGGTCGAGCGCCCGGAGCATGTCGATGGGGTTGTGGTACTGATTCCACAAGGTCGGATCGACGGTTCTCCAGAGATCGAGGGCGACCGGATCCCAGGTCCACCAGAGGTTGTAGGCGAGCTCATAGAGCAGCGCAAACCGGGCCGGTATGCGAAGTTCGTCTGAGGTGAGTACGGGGACCTTGATCACTGGAAGTCTCGCTGCTGAATGGGGGAAGCCTGGGCAGGTTAGCCGTGCGCGACGGCCGGCCGGTCACGGAGCCACGGTGAGAACCTCTGCCTTCACTCTACCCAGGCCCAGACCCAGATACTCGGCCGTCGCCCTGGAGAGGTCGAACTCCCTGCCCTCGATGAACGGGCCCCGATCGTTGACCATCACGACCGCCTGCTTGTCGCCATAGGTGACCAGAAGCAGCGTTCCATGCGGCAGCGTCTTGTGAGCGACCGTGAAGTCGCGCTCATCGAAAATCGCCCCGCTCGAGGCTCGGCGCCCGTGGAACCCGGGCCCGTACCATGAGGCGACGCCGCGCAGCGTTCGCCCTGTGGAAACGAGTTCCGGCGGTACTCCGATCGTTGGTCCGAGCGGAAGCGAAGCCCGTAGCGCTCCCTGTTCGATCGAATCAGCGGCAAGGGCGCCGCTTGCCCCGGTCGCGGTGATGATGTCCTCCACGAGGCTCCACCGGTAGTCGCGCCACCCCGCCGTCAGCTGGTCGACTCGATCCTCGAGGCGCGCCTGTTGAGCTTCGAGATCCGCGGCGAAGGTGGCGGCCAGGACGAATGCTCGCTCGTGCTCGGCGTAGTCGGCTTCCGCGACGTTGACCGATTCGAACGCCGTGTGCCTGAGATCTCCCATCTCTTCGAGAAGCCGGGCGATGTCGTTCATCGACCGGGTATCGGAAGCGTTCAGGGCTTCCAGGTAATGGGTGGCTATCCCGGCCTCGGTTGGATCATCGAAGAACATCACCACCGTCAGCGCGGCGGAGCCGCCGCGGATGTAGAGCTGCTGGATGCCCTCGTCGAGGCGGCGGCGTGCCGCCCGGAGCTCACGCTCGACCTGCTCGAGCCGCTCGAGCGCTCCGACGCTCTCGGCGAGGACGGCCTCCAGCTCGGCTCGGCCGACATCGAGTGCCCGCTCGAGCCGGTCGCGCACAAGCCGGGCGTCCGAAGCTCTGGCGATCAGATCCGGCAGTTCGAGGCGCAACTCCGCAAGAGAGTGAGCCCGTTCGACGGGTGTCGTTCCGAGCGCGGCCGGACCGATCGCCATGGAGACGAGGGTGAGAGCGATGAGGAAGTGCCGTCGCACACCGATATTGTGGACCTGCCGCGGCCCCGGCCCAAGCATCTACGCTGTGGAATTCGAGATGAATGGAGAATCCGATGGCATTCCCCGACGGAACGGCCGACTTCCGCTCAGACACGGTGACACGACCCTCGCAGGAAATGCGAGAGGCGATGGCTTCTGCTGTGGTCGGAGACGACGTGTACGGCGAGGACCCAACGGTCAACTCTCTCGAGGAGCGAGCAGCTTCGCTGCTCGGCAAAGCGGCAGCGGTGTTCGTGCCGTCCGGATCCATGGGGAACCTCCTCGGCCTGGCTACACAGGCACGTCCGGGTGACGAGGTGATCTGCGTCGAACACGCCCACGTGCGGAACTACGAAATGGGGTCGGCCGCTGCGCTGGGCGGTATTCAGTTCAGGACGGTCGCCACCCCCAATGGAGAGATCGAGCCTGCCGATGTTGAAGCTGCGGTGGAGCAGAGCAGCCGTCACGTCCTGAACATCTCGATGCTCTCATGGGAGAACACACACAACTGGTCCGGTGGCACCGTGATTCCATTCGAGCTGATGGAGGCAACCTCCCGGGCGGCTCGCTCGGCAGGCTTGGCCGTGCACCTCGACGGAGCGCGGCTGTGGAATGCGGTAGCGGCCACCGGCATCGATGCTGCGGAATACGCTCGACTGGCCGACACGGTCCAGTTCTGCTTCAGCAAGGGCCTGGGTGCACCGATCGGATCGATCCTCTGCGGAAGCGAGGACGTGATCAGGCGGGCGCGCTATCTCCGCAAGCGCTTCGGCGGAGGGATGCGACAGGTGGGAGTGATCGCCGCAGCAGCGGCGGTGGCCCTCGACCGGCGTGCGCGGCTCGGTGAGGACCACGCTCTGGCCCAACAACTGGGGAAAGGAATCGCCGGGCTGTTCCCTGCCGCGGTCTCGCTGGAACAAGTGCAGACCAACATGGTCCTGGTCCACGGCGACGGGCTGCCGGTGAGCGCCGAGGGCCTGCGGCGTCGATTGTCGGAAGACGGGGTGCTGGTTAGTGCCGTCTCGGCCGGCACGCTGAGGTTTGTCACCCACTGTGACGTCGATTCCGACGACGTTGAGCGCGTGCTCGACTCAATGAGGGCTTTGTAGCGAATCCGGCTACCGGTACCCGTTCCTGAACCTCCCGTAACTTTCTCGACACGCCTACAGTCGAAAGCCGCAATGTCTTATGCCGTTCTCTTTCCCGGTCAGGGAAGTCAGCACGTCGGAATGGGCGCGGACCTCTTCGAGGCGCGACCCGATCTGTTAGTCGAGCAGGCCGACGAGGTCCTCGGTTGGAGTCTGCGCGACATCTGTCTGGACGGACCAGAAGAAGAGCTCACCAGGACCGAACATGCTCAACCGGCGCTCTTTGCCCTCTCCTTTGCCTTGTGGGAGGAGTTGGCGAGGAGAGTGTCCGCTCCGCCTGCTGCAGCCGCCGGGCACTCCCTGGGTGAATACACCGCCCTGGCGGCCGCCGGGGTCTTCGACTTCGCCACCGCTTTGCGGATCGTTGCGCTCCGCGGTCGGGCCATGGCGACCGCCGCCGACGCAGCACCGTCATCGATGGCGGCACTGATCGGGGCTTCCGTCGATCTAGCAGAGGAGATCTCCTCCGCCCGTCGCGACTCGGGCGGGCATCTCTGGGTGGCGAACCTCAACGCCCCGGGCCAGATTGTGGTGGCGGGCGGAGCGGCAGACATCGAATGGCTGCAAGCAGAGAGCAGGTCGCTCGGCGTTCGGCGAGTCGTGCCGCTCAACGTTGCCGGAGCTTTCCATTCACCGTTCATGGCCTCCGCACAGGCCGTGCTCGCCTCCGGGCTGGCTGCAACGACGCCCGAAACGCCGGCTTTCAGCGTTTGGTCGAACGTGAGCGCGGCCCCGGTGCGGCGCGAGGAAATCCCTGAGCTACTCGCCGGTCAAGTTACCGCTCCTGTACGGTTCTCCGAAAGCCTCGAAGGGATGGCCGACGCCGGGATTGAAACGTTCGTGCACGTCGGTCCCGGAGACGTAACCGCCGGCATGGCCCGGCGCACAGTCCAGGATTCTGAAGTTTTCGTCATAAACGACCTCGCCGGGATCGGAGAGGTCATCGAATCGCTAGCGGGGGAAGAAGAGGAAGGCCCAGTATGAACGCCACTGTCACCGGATGGGGGAAGGCGTTGCCACCGTCGATTCTCACCAACTCGGATCTCGAATCGATCATGGACACGTCCGACGAGTGGATCACCTCCCGATCCGGTATCAAGGAACGACGGATCAGCCATGTCGAAACCTCGGATATGGCTGCGATCGCCGCTCATCGTGCTCTCGCCGCCGCCGGACTCGACCCGCTCGACATCGATCTGATCATCGTGGCCACGTGTTCGCCCGACACTCTCATCCCGAGCGCGGCAGCCTTCGTGCAAGCCAAGCTCGGGGCCAAGAACGCGGGAGCAGTCGATCTCAACGCGGCGTGTTCCGGCTTCGTCTACTCGCTCGTGTTCGGTGCCAACATGATCCGCGGCGGAACACATAAGCGGGTGCTCGTGATCGGAGCCGAGAAGCTCCACTACTACATGGATTTCACGGACCGTTCGACCTCGGTGCTCTTCGGGGACGGTGCAGGTGCCGTCGTGCTGGAGCCCACCGAGGCCGACGAAGGCCTACTGTCGTCGGAGCTCGGGATGGACGGAGACACCGCTGAATTCCTCTGCGTACCCGGCTTTGGCACCGTCGGCGACCGTGTGCCCGACCTGCCGTCCGAGGTCGGGGTGCAGATGGACGGCCAGGAGGTGTTCAGACGGGCGGTCACCATGATGGGAGACTCTTCGGTCCGGGTCGTCGAAGAGGCGGGCATCGACTTCGAAGATGTCGACATCCTCATCCCGCATCAGGCGAACCAGCGGATCATCGATGCCACCGCCCGCAGGCTCAAACTCCCGCCGGATCGAGTATTCATGAACATTCATGCGTACGGCAATACGTCGGCGGCGACGATCCCGATTGCGCTGACCGAGGCGCTGGAGGAGGGCCGAATCCGCCCCGGTGCCAACATCGTATTCGCCGCATTCGGCGGAGGCTTGAGCTGGGCGGCCGCCGTTCTGCGCTGGGGTACCCGTACAGAGCCGATTGCCACGAGCGACGTCGACTTCCCACCGAGTGAGCGGACCACCATGCAGCTCCTGCAACCGAACTTCGAGTTCTTTGGCCTGGGGGAGCGATGAGTCGGGTTGCGCTCGTCACCGGGGGTTCACGCGGCATAGGCCGGGCCATCGCGCTCGGTCTCGCCCAGAATGGTCACCGGGTGGCGGTCAACTACTCGACTCGCCCCGAAGCAGCCGAGTCCGTTGTCACGGAGATCCGTTCGAATGGGGGAGAGGCAATCGCCCTCGGCGCCGACGTCTCGGACGAAGCGGCAGTCGGCCGTCTCATCAGCGAGGTTGGTGAACGGCTGGGACCGGTCGAAGTACTGGTAAACAACGCCGGTGTGACCCGCGACGGTCTTCTTGCCCGGATGAGTTCGGACGACTGGGATCGTGTCATCGAGGTCAACCTCCGGTCCACCTTCCTGTGCACCAAAGCGGTGATGCGGGGCATGCTCAAGAACCGATGGGGCCGGATCATCTCGATCGGCTCGGTCTCCGGGCTGGCCGGGAATCCCGGTCAAGCCAATTACGCGGCCAGCAAGGCCGCCGTGATCGGATTCACGAAGTCCGTAGCCAAGGAAGTCGGCGGCAGAGGCATTACGGTCAACGTCGTCGCACCAGGTTTCATCGAGACCGACATGACGGCCGAACTGGGCGAAGTAGCACTAGAAGCCGCCATATCGGCGACTGCGGTCGGTAGGCTCGGGCGGCCGGAAGACGTCGCCGCCGCGGTGGCATACCTGGCCGGAGAGAACGCGGGGTTCGTAACGGGACAGGTCATCGTCGTCGACGGTGGCCTGACTATCTAGAGGAGAGAACATGGAACGGGCAGAAATCGAGGCGAAGTTCACCGAACTACTGGTGAGCGAGCTGGGGCTAGACGCGGAGAAGATCAACCCGGGCGCGAGATTCGAAGAAGACCTCGAGGTTGACTCGCTCGGAGTCGTCGAGTTGCTCATGGCGCTCGAGGACGAGTTCGACGTGACCATTCCCGATGAAGAGGCTGAAAACCTCACAACGGTTGGCGAGGCTATCGATCTCGTCGTAGCCAAACTCTCCTGAGGCTCCGCCGTGGCAAGACACGACCGAAGGGTCGTGGTTACCGGGTTGGGGACCGTCAACCCGCTCGGAGCCGACGTAGGGTCATCCTGGGCGGCCGTGCGCAAGGGAGTGTCCGGCGTCGGTCCCATCACTGCCTTCGATACAACGGACACGGTGACCAAGATCGCGGCCGAGATCCCGGACTTCGACCCACACGACTATCTCGACAAGAAGGATGCTCGGCGTCTCGATCGTTACACGCAGTTCTTCGTTGCTTCCACCTCACAAGCCCTGGCAGATGCGGGTCTCGACTACCGCGGCGATGACGAAGCCGCCGCAGAGGTCGGAGCAATCGTTGGTGCGGGCCTGGGAGGGATGCACTCGTTCATCGAAGGGCTCGACACCCTGCGCGAGCGCGGAGCGGCCAGGGTCAATCCGCTCACGATCACGAAACTCATCCCCAATATGGCGGCCGGCTATGCGTCGATCGAGTTCAACCTGCAGGGCCCGACCAACTGCACGGTCACGGCCTGCGCAGCCTCGGCGAACGCGATCGGCGACGCGGCCGAGATGATCCGGCGAGGCGTCGTCGACGTCATGGTTGCCGGTGGATCCGAAGCCGTGATCGTGGAGTTCGCGGTGGCGGCGTTCAACTCGTCCAAAGCGCTTTCCACCAGGAACGACGAACCGACGCGAGCCAGCCGGCCGTTCGATGCCGGTCGCGACGGGTTCGTGATGGGCGAGGGAGCAGCGACGCTCATTCTCGAGGAGCGTGACCATGCTCTGGCGAGGGACGCGACGATCTACGCGGAGGTCGTTGGATACGGCATGTCCTCGGACGCATACCACGTGACTCTGCCGCGCCCGGGGGGAGCGGGCCAGGCGAGGGCAATGGCCATGGCCCTCAGGGATGCCGGACTGGACGGTTCGGAAATCGACTACATCAACGCTCATGGGACCTCAACGCCGGCGAACGACGGCACGGAGACGGCGGCCATCAAACTGGCACTGGGCGACGAAGCTGCTCGCAAGGTCGCAATCTCATCGACCAAGTCGATGACCGGCCACCTGCTGGGAGGAGCGGGAGCGCTCGAGGCGATGCTGAGCGTGCTCGCCATCCGGGACGGTGTCGCGCCTCCGACGATCAACTACGAGGAACCGGATCCCGATTGCGACCTCGACTACGTCCCGAATGTGGAACGCCCGATGGAGATTCGCCACGCCATGAGCAACTCATTTGGATTCGGTGGACACAACGTGGCGTTGATCTTCTCGGCCCCGGAGGCCTAGACCAGAGATTCTCAGCAATGCTGTTACTCCGGGAGATCAACAGTATTGCGGAGAAAACGGGCCTGAGATTCTCAGCAATGCCGGTACTCCGGGGGATCAACAGTATTGCCGAGAAAACGGGTTGGTCAGTCCTGGGGCGGGACCTCGCAGCCGACCGTGGGAGGTGGGAGGCCTCGTTCCTGGGCGGTCTTCCACTCATCGAAGGAGCGGATGGCCAGCACGGCGACCACGCCCACGCCGAACGCCGCCGCCGTACCCGACAGGACGGCCAGCACGACTGCCAGGGCCGTGCCCGACCCGCTGAGTGAGGCAATGAAATAGCCCAGCCACGCACCGATGACCAGGCCGACCAGCGCCGGCAAGAACACCCATGGGTTCGGATATCGCCGCATCTACTGACCGCGCTCCTGGGGGGTCTCGTGGGTCGACGACCGCGGAAGCCGTCTTCCACGATCGTCCAGGCCGGCCGCCGCGAGGATTTCGGGCGGCGCCAGCTCAGGCGGGATTGCCATCGACCGGGTCGCAGGAGCCGTTGATTGCCGATCGAGCGGCCGGGCCGCCTCGCCGCTCCAGGCCAGCCACGCCTCGCCGGCAACTGAAGCCGCCAGCAGGACCACCGCCCACCAGTCGAGTCCCCACAATGTCACCAACCCGGCCACCGGTATTCCTATTCGGGCGGCCCACAAGCCTTCCGTCCGCGTCTTTCCGTACGCCCAGGCGACGCCGGGCGCACCGACGATCAGGAACCAGGCGGCGATCGGAACCGGCGAGCCCGTCAAGAAAGCGGTGACCCCCGGCAGAACCAGCAAGGTCAGCAGCAATGCGACCGATTTGGGAGGCGGGCCTCCGGGTGTCGGAGGCCGGAGATAATCTTCGAGCGACGGTCCGACCAAGGCGGACACCGCCAAACCCGACAGCAGCAGCGCGACCATCCAGTTGTTGGAAATCGGCATCGTCAAGGCCATGCCGGCCATGAGGCCGATCACCACCATAGAAAACCGGCGCGCCCAGCGGGCTCTAACCACGACGAGACCGACGATGGCCACCAGCGTCACGATCAGCAGGTCGACGGCCGCCACTGCGGCGGCAGCCGTTCCGATCGTAGGCTCGCCAAAGGCCAGCGTTATCGCCCAGGCAACGGCAGCGGCCAACAGGGCTGCCGGAGCGAAGATCGGAGGTTTCTGCACGGCGCCATTATGACGCACGCTCGCAGGTTGTCCTGCCTACCATCGAAGTCCATGATGTCGCGCTGGCCCGGTGAGTTCTCGTTCTGCCCGATGTGCTCCGCCGAACTCACAACCCGGGACATGGCCGGAGGGGAGCGCAGAGCCTGTGCGGAGTGCGGATACGTCCATTGGCGCAATCCCGGGGTCGGAGCTGCGGTACTCGTGCGCGACGGCGCAGGAAGGGTGCTCCTCATTCGCCGGGCCCCGGGATCGACCAAACCCGGCTTGTGGGCGATTCCGGCCGGATACGTCGACTACGGCGAAGACGTTCGAGAAGCCGCTCGCCGTGAAATGCAGGAAGAGACCGGCTTGATCGTCGAAGTTGGTGAACCGGTGTTCGTGGCCTCCAACTTCCATGACCCCGCCAAACTCACGGTCGGTATCTGGTTTGCGGGGACCGTCACCGGGGGAGTCCTGGAAGCCGGAGATGATGCCGACGAGGTCGGCTATTTCGCTCTGGACGATCTGCCGCCTCTGGCGTTCGATACCGATACAGCCCTGCTGGACTCGCTTCGGGAAGGAGCCTGAGCGCTATCCCGGAGGCGATTGGGGCGCCGACTCCGGCTCCCATACGCTCATTTCGCGCCATGGCGTATCCGGCCGAAGCGAAACCACGGCTGCGTGTCCCGGCTTTCCTTCCTGCTGCCTGCGGTGGTCGGCGCCCGTCAGCCGGAGGCGGGCGGCATGGATCGGATCCTGGTGCCCGACGATTACCACATCGCCGTTCGAATACCGGGCAGAGAGCTCCGTTGCGACATCGGTCACCCGGTCGGCCAACTGCTCGAGCGACTCGGAGGCGAAGTCCAGATCCCAGGGGTGAGTGAGGTACGCCTCGAGCTCCCCCGGAACCCGTTGCGGCAAGTCCTCCCACCGGATGCCCGACCATCGCGAGGAAAGACGCCACTCCGTCAGCCTCTCGTCGACGTGGACGGGCAGCTGGTGGCGGGCCGCGATGAAGTGAGCGGTCTCGATCGCCCGCTGGAGTGGAGACGACCAAACGGCGACAACCGGCCGCGAAGAGAGAAACCGGCCGGCTTCCTTCGCCTGCAGGCTGCCCAGCGTGCTCAGCCCGAAGCCGGGCAAGTCCGCGTACACGAGATGCTTGGGGTTCTCGACCTCCCCGTGTCGCGTCAGATGAACCATCGATGCCATGGCGGCGAGTGTAAATGGTCACAGCTCTCGAATTGTTCGTATCGCCGCCGACCCTGTTCTATCGTCGGAGCGTGCCGTCTGAACAGTCCTTCCGTGAGCCGATCATCCACCTGGACATGGACGCCTTCTTCGTCGAGGTGGAGCGACTCCGCAGTCCCGGGTTGCGTGGAGCGAGCGTGGTCGTGGGCGGCACCGGCCCGCGCGGCGTCGTCGCGTCGGCGTCTTACGAGGCCAGAGCGTACGGTGTCCGGTCCGCCATGCCGATGGGGAGAGCGAGGCGCCTCTGTCCCCAACTGGTCGTCGTTCCGCCTGATCACGTCGAATACCGTCGAGTCAGCGCCCTCGTATTCGAGATCCTCCGGCGATTCACTCCGCACGTGGAGGGTCTGTCCATCGACGAAGCGTTCCTGGACGTCTCCGGTATGCGACGACACTTCGAAGACGCCTCGTCGGTGGCCGAGGCGCTTCGGGAGACGTTGAGGACCGAGCTCGGGCTCCCGTCATCGGCAGGTGTTGCCCCGAACAAGCTTCTCGCCAAGCTGGCGTCTCAGGAGGCGAAGCCCGATGGGATTCGCCTGGTGGCGGCGGACGAGGTCGGTCGGTTTCTTCACCCGCTGCCGGTGCGGCGCCTCTGGGGGGTTGGGGAGGCTACCCATGCGCTGCTCGAACGCCTGGGGGTCCGGACGATCGGCGACCTGGCCGGCATCCCGCCCGCCACTCTGGAGAGACGGATCGGTGCGACCCTCGGTCGCCATCTTCACCAGCTCGCCCGCGGGGTCGATGACCGCCCGGTGGCCGTAGGGGGTGAGACGAAGTCGATCTCGGTGGAAGCCACGTTTGACGCTGATATCGAAGGTGTGGACCGAATCGAAGCCGAGTTGCTGCGGCAATCCGAGCAGGTAGCCGAGAGGATGCGGAAGGCGGGGATGGCCGGCCGGACGATCACTCTGAAGATACGATTCGGGGACTTCACGACTATTACCCGCAGCCGAACACTCGAATCTCCTACGAACGTCGGACGCGACATCTATCGCACGGCGGTTCAACTCCTGCAACGTTCGGGGGTCGGCGGCAGGCCGGTTCGGTTGATCGGTGTCGGCCTGTCCACGCTCGAGGCAGACGGGGCTCCTCACCAGCTGGCAACTGATCGTCCCGCCGCCTGGGACGATCTGGCCGATGCGATCTCCGAGGTGCGTGCCAGGTTCGGGTCTGAGGCTGTGCACCCGGCTAGGTTGACACGCCCGGAAGCCGAATGACGTCGAGACTCTTTAGCGGACTGCAACGTATAATGAGGCCACAAGGGACAGATCCAACGGAAGCGCAGATGCCATTAGACGACAGAGAGCAGCAGATACTGGCGGAGATCGAGCGCCAGTTCTATCAGGAAGATCCTGATCTCGCCAACGCCGTCCGGAATATCTCAGGGCGTGGTCTGAGCCGCCTGGCCGGACGTTTGGCCATCGCCGGGATATTCGTGGGAATAATCACGTTGATAGCTACCTTTCGCTACAACACCTTCATCGCCCTGACCGGATTCTTGATGATCGTGATCTCCACTACGGCAGTTCTGCGAGGCTACCGGCGTCGCGATGGTGCCGGCGACGGGGAATCGGAAGGCCCGGGGTTGTGGAGTTCCTGGACTGCGAAAATCCGGAATAACCGACGGTTCCGACCTCCGTCCTGATTCGCTAGAGTGACCCCCCCGGCGCACCGGGAGTCGGGAAGTCCCGGTCACTTCGGCGTCGGGTTGAGGATCGAAATTCGCGACGAGTTGTGTTCGTCGCTGAGCGTTTTGGGGAGTTGAGGTTTGAACGACGGATACACGGCTCAGCAGGCATCGAAGCTGACAGGCTGCACACCTCATCAACTCCGCTATTGGGATCGCGTCGATCTGGTCCGCCCGTCGCTGCAATCAACGGGCGGCCGCCCCGGAGTACGCCGCCTGTACTCGTTCCGTGACCTCGTCGCCTTGCGCGTCGTCCGGAGCCTGCTCGACAACGGAATGTCTGTGCAGAGAGTTCGGCGCGCCTGGGACTACTTGCGGCGCAATGCCGAGATGGAATCGCATCTGGCCGAGGTGAAACTCATCACGGACGGCACCTCGATTTTCAAGATCGCATCGGACGACGGAGAACTGCTCGATGCGCTTCGCGAGGGTCAGATGGCCTTCTTCGTTGCCATCGATTCGATCACCCGGGAAGTCGAAGAGGACGTCACCCGGTTCGAACTCGATCGGGATCACTTCCTCGAGATACTGCGCCTCGTCGAAGAGGACGTAGCTTCAGAGGCTTCCGGCTCGTAGTGACGGGTGATCGGCCTCCTGCCGTCTAGCCGTTCTTTCGAAGCGAATGAGGCGTCAGCCACGATCTGATCATCTGCCAGCGCGTGTGCCGATGGCGCAAGACAGACTCGGCGGATTCGAACGATCTCATTCCGATCTCCACCTGCCGCCGGCCGAGCCGACGAGGCGGCCCGTAGACGGTTTCGCCGTAGACCGCGGCAAGGGCTGTTAGGGACGGTTCGGTCGTGACCGCGAGTTCTGCAGGCGTCTTCCACTCGGAAACGTCGTAGCGGAGGTCCGTGAGCCGATCGATGATTTCCTCCCATGCCGCAGAAATGTCGCCGGTCTTCAATCGGCGAAGGCGCAGCCGCCGGCGGATCCACTTGATGGCAGGACTCAGTCCGATCAGCGTCGCGCCCGTGGCCAGCAGGATCCAGCCCCACGGAACGCCGCCTCCGGTGGCGGCGTCGCCGGAGCCGACGAAGGGGGTGTTGGCTTCGAGGATGTCGTCAGGGTTTTCCAGCAGCGCATCCCGATCGGGGCCGAACGGGATCGGTTGTCCGTCCGGGCCGAGCACGACGTTGTCGTCGAGGAACTCGGGCTCCGGCACATACAGAGTCGGATCGAAGCCGGCGAGGCTGTCGACCGCGGAGGGATTGTCCCCCGTGCCGCGCGGCGTCGGATCGAAGCGAACCCAGCCCTGGCCGTCCATCCACAGCTCGACCCACGAGTGCGCGTTGCGCTGACGGACGACGATGAGTCCGTCGCTCTGCTGGTCGCCCGGCGTGAAGCCGATGACGACCCGGCTCGGTATGTCGAGAACCCGGGCAAGGACCGCCAGCGAAGTCGCGAACTGTTCGCAATAGCCGGTCCGGTACCCGGGGCTTTCGGGATCGGTCAGCCAATCGGCGAGGTTCTCGGCCGAGTGACCGGGTTCGATGTCGACCGAGTATTGGAAGCCGCCCGGCTGAGTGTTGCGAAGAAACCGCTCCAGGAACAACGCCTTCTCGAAATCGCCGGTTGCCTCCAGGGTCTCGTCCCTGGCCAGTGCCAGGAGCCGGACGTCGAGGTCGTCCGGAAGCTCGAGGAAATCCTCTAGATCTTCGGGTGGTTCGACCGCCGGCGTGGTGGCTGCCGTTCCATCGAAGGCGGTGTCGTTCCTCGCCGTGGCAAAGACGGGCGAGAGTTCGCCGTCGACCGTGGCGAGGACGTTGATATCGGGTCGCGGTACCTCCGAACGGACCCGATAGGTGAGCCCTTCGAACGTCAGGGCGTCAAACCGCACCGAAGCATCGTTGCGAATGCGGAGGCTCTGCGAGACGACCTCCGTCTCAGAAGTCACCCCGTTCGGCGCATACAGCACGGGGAGATAGTTCATCTGGAGGGTTCGAATCTGGACGACCTGGTCAACGGTCGTGGTGGGTCCTCGAAACTCGTGGCCCCGGGCTTCCCACGCCTCCCCGGCCGCAGGGGTTCTGCTGCCGCGGTTCGTGAGGTACCAGTTCTCCCCATCGAAGGCGTCGAGGGTCACCAGCCGCCAGTACATGTCATTCCGGCTGAGGTCGGAATCCGAGACTCTGGCCACGAAGACGGGCTCGTCGGACAGTGACAGCAGCGATTCCTGGACGATTCCGGTGTACAGGTTGTAGGAGACTCCTCCGTAGATTCCGTCTCCGAACCCGGAGCGGCTGCGCCACTCGAGGACACCGCTCTCGGGCACGCGTCCGGCGGCAGCATCCGTGCCGAACAGCGTGAGTGAACCGAGCGCGGCCAGGGCCACAACCGGAACGAACCAGCTGTTGCGAGGCATGGCGAGCCCGTCCGGGCCCCGCAGACGCCCGGTGCCGCTCAGCCGGTCCTCGCCGGCGATGCCGGCTATTGCCAACATGACGATGATCAGGAACGAGACCGTCCACGGGAGGCTGGAAGGGGCTCTGTCGATCGTCGAGAGCTGCAGATAGAACATGAGCGGCGGAACGCTCCCGATCCACGGATGGCCGGAGGTCAGCCCCCATACCGCCAGCATGCCGAAGGTCCAGAAGACCATCGCCAGGATTATGACCAACCCGACGTATGGGACGACCGGGGCATTTCCGAAGCGAAGCAGCTGTAGCGCGAACGAGAACTCTTCGGCCAGCTCGGCGAATGTGGTCGCGGTCGGGATCACGCCGAAGGTGAGAGTGTCCGGCGTACCGATACGGACGACCGCCAGAAGCATGCCGCCGGCGTTCAGCGCGATCGTCCCAGAGCGTCCGACCCGGTAGGTGCGTGCGACCCAGGTGATCACCCCACCGAGGATCGCGGAGGCGATCAGAATGATCTCCCACGACGCTGCACTCTCCGCCGGTCGAAGGAGTCGTTGCAGCCGGAACAGATCGAGCAGGACCGCCCCGGATACGGCTATCGCGCTGAGACGGTAGACCATGTTCTCCTCGTTGCTTCGAGCCAGGCGGCCGACCAAGATCCGTCGGCGGGAACGGAGATTGTGACAACACCGGCCCTCTGGTAATCGAGGAGGCCGGTGGAGGGTTGGGAACTGACCGACAGCAGAATCGTGGCCGGGTACTCCCTTGCCAGCATCTGCTGTGCCGCGAATAGGTTGGGATCGGGTCGGCCGCTCACGAAGATGAGAACGCCGCCGTCACCCGTTTGGCGTAGAGCGCTGAGGACCGATCGGATATCGAGGTCGCGCTGGAGCTTGATCCCGGCAAGGGCCTCCATCGCCCGCGGGAACGAATCAGGATCCCTGCTGGATGCTTGCGCGATGCCGGTCCAGAGGTCGGTGTCGAATCCTGAAGCGAACAGGTGTCGCACCACCGAGGCCGCCCCACTGACTGCCTTCTCGAAGTCGACGGGGTTTTCGTAGCGATCTTCTCGCGCGTCGAGAACCACGAGGGCTCGCGACTGCCAGGGAGTTTCGAGCTGGCGAATCATGAGCTCGTCCCTCTTGGCCGAACTGGGCCAGTGAACCCTCCGCAGGTCGTCACCCGTGCGGTATTCCCTCAGAGTGAAGAAATCCTCTCCACCCCGATGGGAGAACTCCGGACGCACCGCATGCATCGACGGATCGCGCCCGCGCACGACCGGGAAATCGTCGAGCGGTTCGATAGTGGGATACACGACCAGCCGGTCGGCCTCGCCCAGTTCGACGGTTCTCTGGGCGAAACGGAGCGGGTCGCTGAGAGTGAGGCGGGTCGGACCGACCTGGTAGATGCCACGAGGCCGGCAGAGGATTTGATAGGTCCCGGTGGTTGTCGTTTGCGGTTTGAGCCGGGCAGTCGCGAACCGGGCCGACCCGAGCTCCATGACCTCATCTTCGATCGTCGGATTGAAGATGGACCAGCGACCCGTGTTGGTGACCGCAGTTCTCACCAGAGCCTGATCGCCTTCACGGACGAGTGTCGGCCGCAGGTGTCTGATGACTCGGGCAGTCGGCTTGCCGAAGCGCGTGTAGAGCGAGGCAGCGATGGCGGCCGTGGTCAGGAACAGTCCCGTCGCCAGCAGTTCGGTCTCGCCCAGCGCAACCCACAGCAAGACGAGCGCCAGGCTCGCTCCGAGCGCCGCCCAACCCCGGTCGGTGAGCATCAGCTGATCGTTCTGGATCCAGGGACCGGAATCTGCCGCAGAACCGAGGAAAGCACTTCGGGAATCGCCGTGCCGCGCATTTGCGCCTCGGGTCGCAGCGCCATCCGGTGGGCCAGAACCGGTTCGACGATTGCCTTGATGTCGTCGGGGTTGATGAAGTCGCGCCCCTCGCTGGCAGCCCTGGCACGTGCGACTCTCTGCAAGAACAGCGCCGAGCGCGGAGACGCCCCCAGCAGAACTTCGTCGTGATGGCGTGTCGCTTCCACGATATCGATGATGTATCCCTTGACGGCAGGGGACACGTGTACCTGCCTGGCAAGGTCGATCATCCTCATGACGTCCACCGCGCTGATCACCGGAACAAGAGACTCGAACACCGACCGGATGCCGTGGGTGTCGAGGATTTCCAGGCCCTTCTCCCGGCTGGGGTAGCCGATTGTGAGGCGCATCATGAATCGGTCGAGTTGCGCCTCGGGCAGAGGATAGGTCCCCTCGTGTTCGAGAGGGTTCTGAGTGGCAACCACCATGAACGGGGGAGGGAGGGGTCGGGTCGTGCCGTCGACGGTGACCTGGCGCTCTTCCATCGCCTCGAGGAGGGCGGCCTGGGTCTTGGGGCTGGCCCGGTTGATCTCATCGCCCACCACTATGTTGGCAAAGATCGCGCCCGGTTTGAACTCGAACTCGCTCGATCCTCGATTCCAGACGGAGACGCCCGTGATGTCGGAAGGCAGGAGATCCGGAGTGAACTGCACACGTTGAAACTTGCTCTCGATCGATGTCGCCAGTGACTTGGCCAGCAGGGTCTTGCCGACGCCCGGCACGTCTTCGATGAGAGCGTGCCCTTCGGCGATCAGGCAGATCACGATCAGATCGATGACGGCCCTCTTACCCTGAATCACCCGCTCGATGTTGTTGCCAATCTCGGTGAACTGATCCGAGAACCAGACGACATCCTCTCGTTCCAAGGCTTCGATCGTCGTCACAGGTTCAATCCTCCTCGATTTGTGCCAACACAGGTTATCAAAGGCGGGAGACAGTTGATATTGGCGGCTCGTGATGTCATATACTGCGATCGGGATGGGGCAAGTGTCTTCAGCGACGCGCGAGCTGGTACGTCACCCCGGCCTTTGGCCGGAGGCGATTAGATCCGTGCTCGCGCTGGCTCCTTTGCGGTGGTGGGCGCGAGCGCCTTTTCTGCCGTTGCCGGAGCGGCGCTACCTGGCCTGGAGGATCGGCACGGCCTACGGCAGCGCCGGTGCCGATCTCACGGGCAAAGATCTCGTGGCATACCTACGATGGCGGCGAAGGCGGCGGGGATTGACATGACCGTGTTGCATGACGAACTGATGGCGATCGACGGCGTGGCGCAAGCCCAGGTCGAGATCGTCGATGATGGATCTCCTTCGGTGCGACTGCAGGTCGAGCCGGGCGCAGATCGGCGTCGTGTTGGAGAGCTCGTTCAGCAGATCCTCGCCAAGCACGGGCTCAGGTCGCGTTTGGCGCCCGAGCAAGTGAGCGCCGAACCGGTTGCGGAGTCCCCCCCGGAAGCTTCTGTTGCCGTGGTCGAGACCGAGCCCGCGGTGCGCCCTCAGGTGGCGCCCGGTGGGGCCGACATGCCCCACGGGCTGCGTCGGCTCAGATCCGTCGCGGTGGAGGAGGACCGGTCCAGCGTCGTCGTCACCGTCCGCGATGACCGGGGTAGCTCGGCCAGGGCTGTGGGACAACCCGGACGGGCAGCCTTGCGTGACGCAGTCGCCAACGCGGTGTTCGAGCTGATCGGCGAAGGTGGAGCGCCTCCTTCGATTGTGGCCATCCATAGAGCCAGCGAGGGAGACCGGCAGCTGATCACAGTGGTGCTCGACCGGGGCGCCGGGAATCTGGCCGTCGGTTCGGCGTTGGTGAGCGTCGGCTGGGAATACGCGTTCGGGCGGGCAATCTGGGCGGCGCTCACGAACTGAGCGGCTCTTCGCGATCGCTCCTCAGCTGGCGGCGGGAGTCTCCATGAACTCGATGAGAACGGCGGGCTGGGGGTCGGATCGATCCATGAATATCTCCACCGGGCCGGGGAGCGCGACTGGAGGCGGGATCTCGAGGTCGGCTTCGAGCAGCGGGCGGTAATCATCGATGCGGTGGAGAATGTCACGGATCAGCATCCGGGCGGGGTCGGCAGTGGGCTCCGAAAGCTCCTCCTGGTCGGCTTCCTCTGTTGAGGCGACCGCCAGACCGTGCGATCTGAGCCTCATCAACATCATTTCCTGAACCACCTTGTCGGGAGATAGCACCGGCAGGCCGGGGATTACGACCAGATCGGCCTGGCCCCGTGCCGCGATGCCCAGGAGTGCCCGGAACCCGTCGAGGTTGCGGCGGGTTGCGGCGGTGTCCTGGCAAACCGCGACGAGTTGATGCCCGTTGCGGGCGATCCATCGTCGAATCCGCTCAGACTGAGCGAACATGGTGTCGCCCGACTCAGCGCTGGAAGGTTCGCAGATATATCCGACGACGTTCAAGTGGTCTCCGGTCTTTACTTCCTGGTAGTCAAGCTCTCACCCTCTGTGAGGTCAAGGATTACCGTTTCAGCTGATCTTGCGCTGGTATGGTGCTGCTGCTGTTCGCAGGAGGTCCGGGTGCCCAGCGCACTCGTTTTGAACACAACGTACGAGCCGATTTCGGTGGTCAGCGCTCGCCGGGCCGTCGTGCTCGTCCTCAACCAGAAGGCGTCGGTCGTAGCGGCGGGTCCAGGTTGCCTCCACTCCGAACGTACGACTATCGACGTGCCCTCGGTGGTGCGGCTGGTCCGGTACGTCAAGGTCCCTCATCATCGGAAGGCTCCGCCTACACGGCGCGCGATTCTCGCCAGGGACAAACACACCTGTCAGTACTGCAGTGCACCGGCCGAGAGCATCGATCATGTTCTGCCGCGCTCGCGGGGCGGGACGAACGCCTGGGAGAACGTCGTGGCGTGTTGCCGCCGATGCAATCTTCGGAAGGCGGATAGATTGCCCCATGAGATAGGCCTGAACCTGTCCAGATCTCCGAAGCCCCCCTGGCGATTCGGCTGGGTATATGCCAGTGCGGGCCCATCGGTGGACCCGCACTGGTTGCAGTTCTTGGGAGTGTCGGCCTGAGGGCCGGGGTCCGGCGTCGGCCGCCTTCTCCCTCCCTACGTCTCGTTTTCGAAGATCGTCTCCGATTCGAGCACCGGTAGGGGAGGCTGGGGGGCGGGACCGTTCCTGTCGACCAGGAACAGTTGGAACGCCGGCTTCTGTTCGCACTCGAATTCGGGGACGCTACCCGAAGGGCTCGTCAGGTCGACCCAAACAGCAGGTCCGCCGGGTGGGTAGAGAACGAGCGCGATCGGATCGTCGTTCACATTGGAGAACCGGCCGTCTTTCGGCGCCATGAACTCCATCAGACGGTCGTAGCTCGTTTGGGGAGGCACGACCACATTCTCGCCGTACCGCCCCGACGACAGGGGGTCGTCTTCGGCGTTGGCGAGAGAGCTTGCCTTGTAGCGCGCCGCGGTTCCGTCGCTCCAGACGGCCAGCGCGGCGACTTCCGGATAGTCGACTCCCGGCCAGACCGCATCGCGATTGGAGAGACTCGAAACGCCGATGAGAAGGGTCGTCTGAACCGAAACGTGCCCGTACCGGGGGTCGCCGCAGACCTCGGTTGCCACCGCTTTCGGCTCAACCGACAGTGAGTCGCCCCATGCGATCTCGTCGCCGAGCTCTGCGAGTTCGAATCCCTCCGGCCGTTCCCACCCGGCGGCCGGAGCCGGGCTCGAGTCGAGATTCCATTCGGCCAGGACCGCACCGCCGAACGACGCCTGTACTTTGAGGTCGTGATTGAACGCCGACGGCACTCTGAAGCCGACGGTCCAGCGGGCCGGAATCCCACGGGGCTGCATGCTGAGCGCGAACCCGCCGACCTGATAGCTGTAATCACCCAGCTGTATCTCCGTCGTCGTTTCCGTTTCCTCGTCCACGACTTCTACGCGCAATGGCAGGACGTTGGTGGGAACGGGATGTATCTCGCCGGCGCCGTCGATGAGTTGGAGCACGGGATAGCCGTACTCGCCCGTGAAGGCGTATTCCGAGGCCAACCACGGGACGTCGGTGTTGTGGCGGAACGCGGCTGAGAGCCGGACCTCGTCGTAACCGGGATAGAGCGGCGACTCGACCGAGAACGCATCTTGGATCTCGAGATCGAAGAGGCCGTTGGAGTAGCGCTCACCGAGTTTGAATTCTGAAACCGGGGGAGTGTCGGCCGGTTCCTCCCCGGCACCCGTGTCCTGGACGGCAGCAAGGGTGGCGACCCCCGGACCCGCCGAGGCGATTCCGGTCATGACGAGCAGCAAGATTGCCGTCATGAGTATCACTTTTCGCAACATGCCTTGCGTCTCCCTTGTAGCTGAGCGACTGTGCTTCACTCAGATTTCGGGAGCATCCTGACCCACATTGAGGGTTTTCTTTTCCGGCGTGATAACTACAGGAATGTAGTTACGAAGGTGCAACTCCGAGGGTCGGGTGCCGGCCACCGGCCTAAGTACCTCTCTCAGGAGCGAACGGTCAACACGGCGCAAGAGGCGCGTCTGATGAGCTTCGTCGACGTGGAACCGAGTAGTCCGTCGAAGCGGCCCTGGCCGTGTGTGCCGATGCAGATGACGTCGTACTCGCCTGCCGATGCGTAGTTGAGTATCTCTGTGACGGCATCTTCGCTCTCGACCGCGACGGGCTCGGCGACAACTCCCCGGTCCGCCAGCGCGGAGATGATCGTCGCCGTTCTGGAGGTCTTCTGGTCGTCGACGTAACGAACGAGGAAAGCATCGTCGCCGGGCCAGTCCGAACTGACCTGTGGTCGGGGAGTCGTGTGGCCGGCGGTTTCGAGAGTCTGATCGATCGGTGCCCGGTCCGAGGACTCCCCGTAGACGGCGCGAAGGTCGGTGAGCAGCCGCCTCGGGATCTCGACGACGGTGAACACCGTGACCCGACCGTCGTTCCCGGCGAGCCGCGCGGCGGATTCTGCCGCGAAGAGCGGGTCCAGCGTGCCGTCGGTGGCGATGAGTACCTTCATGGAATCTCCCCTTGGTCTGTCTGGCTCACCCTACCGGCCTGCTGCCGGATCTGGAGTCCGATCCGGGGATCGCTTGTCGACGGTGGTTGAACCTGCGAAGCAGAGCCCCAGGAGCTTCCCGGTCCTGTTGCCCCGGCGGATGTGGGGCGTGTTCGAGCCATTTGTGGACCATGCTTGAGGCGTTTTCCGGCCGTGTGGCGAGAAAGTGGTAGGAAAGGGTTGACAAGTGGGGAGAAATGGGGCAATGTGGGGCGCACAGGAGGACCAGTGACTAGTAGGGCGAGTGTGGAGTGTTCGTCGGAGAGTATCAACACACAATGGACGGAAAGGGCAGGGTCGTGTTGCCCGCCCGTTTCCGCAAGGCTCTTGAAAAGGACGGCTGTGTCCTCACCAAGGGCCAAGATGAGTGTGTCTTCGTCTGGTCCACGGACGACTGGCAGAAGGAAGCGGAGCGAATGAAGCAGCTTCCTCGTACGAACAGCCGTTCGCGCGGATACCTCAGATCGTTCTTCTCCGGTGCCGAACCGCAAACCCTCGATGGTCAGGGCCGGATCACCATTCCACAAAACCTCCGCGCGTTTGCCGCGCTCGAAAAGGATCTGGCCGTTGTCGGAGTCGCCGAGCGGATCGAGATCTGGGATGCCGAGCGGTGGAGTCAGGTTTCGGCAGAGGCCGACGACGTATACGCCCATATAGAGGAGGCATTCAGCGACCAAGGAATCTGACAGGCCGGCCGGACCGTCTGGTCCATCGCCAGCCCCCCGGTTACCAACGGAAGGCCCCTTTCTCCGCCCGCTTCCTTTGGTGCCAGCGCCCGGGGGGCTGGCCATGGATCAAGACCCGAAACGGAAATATCACGAGCCGGTGATGACGAGGGAGATCGTGGAGTTGTTCGAGAACGTCGATGGGGGAGTCCTGGTAGACGCCACATACGGTGGCGGAGGCCATTCCCGCGCTTTGCTCTCGGCGTATCCCGACCTGCAGATCATCGGTATCGATCGAGATGACGCCGCCGTGGCACGACCGGCCCCCGATCGGGTCCGGTTGCATCAGCGCTCCTTTTCCGAACTCGGTGAGCTGCTGGACGAGCTGGCTGTTGGGTCAATCGACGGAGCTCTCTTCGACCTCGGCGTATCCGGACACCAACTCGACACGGCCGAGAGGGGTTTTTCGTATCGAGACCCCGGTCCGCTCGATATGCGAATGGGACCCGATGCCCCTCGGACGGCGGCAGATATCGTGAACGAATGGTCCCAGGACGACCTGCGCAGGATCATCGCCAAATACGGCGAGGAACGATTCGCAGGGCGGATCGCGGCGGCCATCGTCGCCAACCGGCCGATAGCGGACACGGCGCAACTCGCCGAAGTCACTCGCAATGCCATCCCGGCCGCCACGAGGCGAACCGGCGGGCACCCCGCCCGGCGCACGTTTCAAGCCATCCGGATAGCAGTCAACGACGAACTCGGGGAGATTCAGACCGCGCTGGAGACTGCGCTGGATCGTCTCGCGCCCGGTGGCCGCTGCGTGGTGATCTCGTATCACTCCCTCGAGGATCGGATCGTCAAGCGAACCTTCGCCGACCTGGCCCAGGGGTGTATCTGTCCACCCGAGATCCCGGAGTGCCGCTGCGATCGGTCTCCAGAGGTACGGTTGCTCACGCGCAAGCCGATCAGCCCGACCGTCGCCGAAGTGAACGCCAATCCGCGCGCTCGCAGCGCCAAAGTCCGGGCAGCAGAGAAGGTGGCGGCATGACCGCCCGCCCCGCCCGGGGCACATCCCCGGCCGTCCGGCTGCGTGTCATTCAAGGAAGGCCGTTCGTCCGTCCGAAGGCGTGGGGCTGGCTGTTCATCGCCCTGGCGTCTGTGGCGCTCTTCTTCGGGCTGATCATCGCCAACACCGCCCTGGATCGCTCGGCATTCGAACTCGAGGAGATTCGATCGGAGATAGTCGCGCAACAGGAGCGTTTCGATCAGCTGCGCCTCGATGTCGCCCGGCTTCGATCTCCAGAGCGGATCCAACCGCTGGCCGAGGAGCTCGGCATGGTCTACCCCGATCCCGACGACATTCGAAGGGTTACGGCCTCCGGCGTCGTAGTAATGGAGAGAGACGACGACCGGTGGACGAACATCAAGTCGATTCTGAGTGCATCACCATGATGGTCGGACCTGGCGCTGGGGGCCGATGCCGCGGTGGTGACCTTCCCGAGGTCGCCTGCCGGGTTCGGCCGGAGGAATAGCCGTGAGCGGGCGCTCACGCGCCCGCCGGCGGCTTCGCCGCGCCGACTTCCGGCTGATCACCGTAGGGGTCGTGTTGATCGTGGCCTGGAGCGGCCTGGGATTTCGCCTTTTCCAGATCCAGGTGGTCGACGCAGCGGTCTACGAGGAGCGGAGCCGGGAGCAGCGCACGATCCATCAGGACCTGGCGGCGGCGCGCGGCACCATCTTCGACAGGCAAGGACAGCTTCTCGCCGTCACGATCGAGGGTGTGACGGTGTCCGCCAATCTCGCCGAGATCGACGACTTCACGGTTACGGCATCGCTGATCGCGGCCGCCGTCGGTGGTGATCGAGACGAACTGAAGGCCCGGCTCGAATCCAAGGAAACCGGGTGGGTCACCCTGGTCCGTCAGATGGAGCCGGCGGATGCCGATCACCTGCGGGAACTGGAACTGCCCGGCCTGTATTTCGTCAACGAGCCGAAGCGTGTCTATCCGGCGGGCCGTTTCACGGCTTCGGTCGTCGGATTCGTCGGATGGGACAACGAGGGACTCGAGGGCATGGAGTACTTCTACGAAAGCGCACTCGCGGGCACCCCCGGATATGCCGAATGGGAGCGGGCGATCGGCGGAACCCCTATTCCGTTCGCGACCAGCGAGATCGTCCCGGCTGTTCCGGGATCGGATCTCGTGTCCACAATCGATCTCGACATCCAGTTCGCCGCGTCGCAGGCCTGTGTGGCCACCATCGAGCGCACGGAGGCTCTCCGGTGCACGATCGTCGTGCTTGATCCGAACACGGGGGAAGTCCTGGCCATGGTCAACACTCCCAGCTTCGACCCCAACGACGTCCGCTCTGCAGACCCGGCCATGCTGCAGAACGCGGCGGTGCGAATGACCTACGAACCCGGCTCGACGCAGAAGCTCGTCACGGTTGCCGCAGCCATCGAAGAGAAGGCGGTGCAATGGAGCACTCTGATTCGAAACGTACCCTATGAACTCGAGGTAATCGACGGTGCGTGCGACAAGGGTGACGAGGTATACGGCTGCTACCACGACGTCTACGTTCACCCCGATCTCGACATGACGGTGAAAGACATATTCACCCGATCGTCCAACACCGGGACGATTCTCATCCAGCGCGAGCTGGGGGATGTCGCGCATCGCAAATACCTGGAGAAGTGGGGTTTCGGAAGCCGGACCGGCATCGACTTCTCAGGAGAGGCCGCCGGGGTCGCCGAAGTGGACATCACATGTGGTCCGTGCACCGCCTCCGCGGCAATCGGATACAGCGTCTCTGTGACACCGCTGCAGATGGCTTCAGTGTTCGCGACCATTGCCAACGACGGTGTGTGGGTGAGGCCGCATCTGGTCGGCAGCATCGTGGACGGCGACGGGATCCGGCAGGCGGTCGAGCCGGAACAGCGCAGGATCGTCTCCGAGGAGACCGCCCGGATAATGCGTCTGCTTCTGCGTTCGGTGGTCGAGAGTGATGACGGCACGGGTGGCAACGCCCGCGTCACCGGCTACGAGGTCGGCGGCAAGACCGGCACGAGCCGGAAGTGGGAAGGCGGCGGCTATTCGGAAACGGCCTGGATTGCGAGTTTCATCGGCATGGCACCGATCGACGACCCTCAACTCGTCGTGGCCGTAGTGATCGACTCGCCGGTCAACGGACACTACGGTGGCGACGCGGCCGCCCCTGCGTTCGCCGAAGTGATGGAGAATGCGCTGCATCAACTGGGGGTGTCTCCCGATGAGTAAATCCCCGGCAACAGTCGGTCGCCTGGCCAGGACGGTGGGCGCGGCGCTCGTCGGCGACCCGACCGTGAAGGTCTCCGATGTCGTGCACGACAGCCGCCGGGCGACCTCCGGAGCTCTCTTCGTGGCAATCCGGGGTTTGACTACCGACGGGCACCGTTTCGTCGACCAGGCGATAGCGGAAGGCGCATCGGCGGTGTGTGTCGAGGAGGCAGTGGATGACCGTCCGGTTCCCCAGATCGTCGTTGACGACTCGAGGGCGGTTCTCGGCCGTCTGGCCGCCCAAGTCCACGGGCATCCTTCCTCGCAGCTGCGGGTGGTCGGCGTGACCGGCACCAACGGCAAGACGACCGTCACCTACCTGCTCGAGTCCATCATCACGGCGGGTGGAGCGATTGCCGGACGTATCGGCACGACCGGCGCGTCGGTGGCGGGTCGGTCCATACGCCTGGAACGGACGACTCCCGAGGCATCCGATTTTCAGCGACTCCTCGCCGACATGCTCGAGGCAGGTGCAGACGTCGTCGCTTCGGAGGTTTCGTCCCATGCGATGGCGCTCGGCCGGGTTGACGCCGTGTCGTTCGCAGTTGCCGCCTTCACGAACCTGTCGCAGGACCATCTCGATTTCCACGGGGATATGGAGAGTTACTTCGCGGCTAAGGCGCTTCTATTCGACAAAGCGCGAACTAAGCGGGCCGTGATCAACATCGATGATCCGGGTGGTGCGCTCCTGGCCGGCATGGTCGATGTTCCGGTGCTGGCCGTCGGGAGCGATGTCCGAGCATCCGACGTGGAACTTTCACGGTCGGGCACCCGGTTTCGACTGGTCACGCCCGTCGGATCTTCAGACGTGTCCTTGCCGCTGGCCGGGGAGTTCAACGTATCCAACGCGCTGGTTGCGGCCGGCTGCGCGCTCGAACTGGGCGTCGACCTGGATTCGGTCACCAGAGGTTTGGAATCCGTCGGCCAGATCCCCGGACGCTACGAGATCGTCCCCGGGCCGGAACGCTTCACGGCGGTTGTCGACTACGCGCACACGCCGGACGGCGTGCGCACGGTCATTGCCGCGGCGCGTGCGCTTTGCTCCGGTTCCATCACCGTCGTACTGGGAGCCGGTGGCGACCGGGACCGCTCCAAACGGCCGGCGATGGGTGCCGCCGCCTCCACTGCCGACCGTTTCATTCTGACTTCCGACAACCCCAGATCCGAGTCACCCGGCGAGATCATCGACTCGGTGCGTGCGGGCGTCGACACCGACGCAGTCGAGTTGATCGTCGAGGCGGACCGTCGTCTCGCCATCCGTCGCGCCCTGGCTGCGGCGGGAGACGGCGACACCGTCCTCGTGCTCGGGAAGGGCCACGAGCAGGGACAGGAGATAGGCGGCCGCATCATCGAGTTCGATGATCGCAAGGTAGTCGCCGACGAACTCGCCTGGATCGAGGAGACGCCATGCTCGCCCTGCTGAGTTCGGCAGCGATTGCCTTTGGTGTTTCGATCCTGGGAACTCCCTACGCCATCAGGTACCTGCGACGGCGCAATATCGGCCAGTTCATTCAAGAGGAAGTGGAAGGCCACTCACACAAACGCGGCACGCCCACGATGGGCGGCGTCGTCATCGTGGCCGCCGTTCTCATCGCCTACTCGCTGTCACACGTCTCCTTCTGGAGCCAGCAGAACGGATTCGGGTTCAACGTCCACGGGTTCAGGGCGGGCGGGCTGCTCGTGGTCTTCGCATTCGTAGGTATGGCCCTGATCGGATTCGTAGACGACTACCAGAAGGTCACCCGCGAACGAAACCTCGGTCTTGGAAAGGCCGCGAAATTCGGTGGCCAGCTGGCCATTGCAGGTGTCTTCGCCTGGTGGGCCGTCGAAGCCGGGGTGGCGACCGAGGTCGGGTTCACCAGATCCCTTGGAATCAACCTCGGTCTCGCCTACTTCATCTGGGTCCTGCTGATGCTGACGGCCACTGCCAACGCGGTGAACATCACGGACGGGCTCGACGGTTTGGTTTCGGGTTCGGGAGCTCTGGTCTTCGGTGCATACACGATCATCCTGTTCTGGATATCTAGAAACGACTCCTTCTACGGTCGATTCCTCGCCAACGAGTTGAGCGCACTGGAACTGGCGATCTTCGCCGCCGCGCTCTTCGGAGCGCTCCTCGGCTTCCTGTGGTGGAACACGGCGCCGGCCAAGATCTTCATGGGGGACGTCGGTTCCCAATCGATAGGCGGGGCGCTGGCCGCACTCGCCCTGATCTCCAACACCGATCTGCTGCTTCTGCTGCTGGGCGGCCTGTACGTTGTGGAGACACTCACGGTCATCATCCAGGTCGTGAGCTTCCGCGGGTTCGGCCGAAGGGTGTTCCGCATGACTCCCGTCCACCACCACTTCGAACTGATCGGCTGGCCGGAGACGACGATCATCGTGCGGTTCTGGATCCTGGCGGCGATCGGAATCGCGCTCGCCCTCGGGTTCTTCTACGGGGACTTCATCACCAACGGCGGTATCGATCTGGGACGGGGAGCGATCTGATGCGGATGCTCGTGCTCGGAGGCGGCGTGTCGGGACGCGGGGCCATTCGTCTCGCCGAGCGGCTCGGCTACGAGGTGGCCGTCTACGACCGCGACCCGGCCGCGCTGGCCGACCTCACCAACTTGCCCACCTTCCACTCCGAGTGGCAACCGGAATGGCTCCGCGGCATCGACGTGGTAGTGACCAGCCCCGGCATACCCGAACACTCCGCATCGATTTCCTCCGCGCTGCGTGCCGGCGTAACGGTATGGGCCGAACTCGAGTTCGCGGCACGCCACCTCACCGCACCGATCGTGGCGATTACCGGAACCAACGGCAAGACGACGGTTACGACCCTCGTCGCCGACATGCTCAACGCCTCCGGGAGGCAGGCAACCGCAGCAGGGAACATCGGAACCGCCCTCACCGACATCGTCGGGAGCACCCCCGACGTGATCGTCGTCGAGGCGTCGAGTTTCCAACTCCGGTTCATCGAGAGCTTCACGCCGGATCTGGCCGTCCTGTTGAACATCGCTCCGGACCATCTCGACTGGCATCAGACTTTCGACAACTACCGGCAGGCGAAAGCGAACATCGTGCGGAACGCCGGACCCGAGGTGCCCCTGGTGTTCGACGTCGATGATCCCGAGGCCAGTCTGGTCGCGAGCCGCGCACACGCTCGTCCGGTGCCGGTGAGCGGCAAGGCTCGCACCGGCGGAGGGTGGGGGGTTGAAGGCGGCCGCCTGGTGCTCGATGGTCTCGAAATGCCCCTGGATGAGGTGCCGGTCGCCGATCCTTCCTTCCTGCTCGACCTGGTGGCGGCGGGTGCCGCCGCCTTGCTGGCCGGTGCAGATCCGGCCGCCGTGCGCGGTGTCATAACCGCCTTCGAGCCGGTGCGCCACCGTCGAACGGTTATCGGTGCCTGGCGGGACGTGATGTGGATCGACGACTCGAAGGCGACCAATCCCCATGCTGCCCTGGCCGCCGTTGCTGCCTACCCGTCGGTGGTACTCATAGCGGGTGGCCGCAACAAGGCGCTGGATCTGGCGCCGATCGTCCGTCATCCGAATGTCCGGGCGGTCGTCGCGATCGGTGAGGCTGCCGATGAGGTCATCGAAGCCGCTCTCCACATTCCGGCGGTGAAGGCCGACTCGATGAGCGAGGCGGTCGCATCAGCCGCATCGATGGCCCGCTCCGGAGACACGGTCCTGCTGGCTCCCGGATGCGCCAGTTTCGACATGTTCGATTCGTACGCACATCGCGGAGAGGTGTTCCGACGGGCCGTGCTGGAGCTGGAGGAGGGGGAATGACCACCAAGGTGACATCGATCGCGGGAGCCAGATCGGCGGCGCGCCGCCACGTCGCTACTGCGGAAGTCAACACTCGCCTCACGGTGCTGTTCAGCCTGGCGGTGGGACTGCTCCTGGTGATCGGTCTGGGCGCCATGCGCAGCGCGTCGTCAGTCGTCGGTCTCGAACAGGAGGGCAACGGTTGGGCCTTCTTCACGAGGCAGTTGATGGCGATGGGCTTCGGCGCAGTAGCCATGGTCGTTGCCGCCCGAGTCCCGTATGCCTGGTACCGCAAGGCGGCGGTGCCGATCTTCCTGGTGTCGAGTGTCGGTCTGCTCGCCGTTCTGCTCGTCGGTGATCGTGACTACGGAAGCCAGCGCTGGATCGACCTCGGGTTCACGGAGTTCCAGCCGTCGGAGTTTGCCAAATTCGCCACCATCGTCGCCCTTGCCGCGGTCATGGCCAAGAAGGAACGTCGACTCGACGATGTCTGGCACTTCGTGGTTCCCGTCGCAACGATCGTGGGATCCACATGCCTCTTCGTCATGCTCGAGCCCGACCTCGGCACGACGTTGATCATTGCGGCGGCGGCATTCGCGATCCTGGCCGTTTCCGCCTCTCCGCTCCGGTACGTGACGATGACCGGGATCGTGGGAGCGATCAGCGCCCTGGTGCTTGCCTACGCTTCCGACTACCGGTTTGCCCGGGTGACGGCTTTCCTGGATCCATATGCCGATGAACTGGGAGACGGATACCAGGTCCTGCAGGGTCTGGGCGCACTCGGTACCGGTGGAACCTTCGGGGTGGGGCTCGGAGCGAGCCGCACGAGGTGGGGATGGGTTCCCAACGCCCACACCGACTTCATCTTCGCGATCATCGGCGAGGAGATTGGTTTCGCGGGCGGACTGGTCATAGTCACCCTGTTCGCTCTCATCGCAGTAATCGGATTGACGGTTGCCTTTCGAGCTCCGGATAGGTTCGGCCGATTCCTGGCGGTTGGAATAACGGTCTGGATCACGGCCCAAGCCGTCGTGAACATCGGGGGAGTCGTGCAGGCGATGCCGATCACCGGGATGCCCCTGCCGTTCATCTCCTTCGGTGGGACGGCACTGGTGATGGTGATGGGGGCGGCGGGAGTTCTCATCAACGTTGCGCGGAGCGGCGTTTCGTCTTCCCGGAGAGGAAGTCGATGACGTATGCGATCGCCGCAGCCGGAACGGGGGGACACGTCTATCCGGGCCTGGCCGTCGGTGAGCAACTGGTTGCCGATGGTGTCGCCCGTGCTGATGTGCTGTTCATCGGAGGGGACCGCCTGGCGGCCACGGTATTTCCCGCCGCCGGGTTCCCGTATCTGAGGCTCCAAGTCCGGGGGCTCAGCCGCAGCCTCAGCGCCAAGAACCTGGCTTTGCCGCTGGTCGTGGCGCGCGCAACACGGCGCGCTTCCTCCGAGTTGCGAGCCCGCGACGTCGGGGTCGTGCTCGGAATGGGCAGCTACACCTCCGTCCCGGTTGGCCTCGCGGCCAGACGCCGGCGCATACCCCTGTATCTTCACGAGCAGAACGCCCACGCCGGACTGGCCAACCGATTGATGGGCCGATTTGCAGTGACCACGTTCACCTCCTTCGAGCAGACCGAGGGCGCGGTCCGTGCGCTTCATGTTGGAAATCCCATTCGGGCGGGTCTGGCGGAGTTCAATCGGGTCGAGCTCAGGCGGGCGGCCTTCGATAGGTACGGCCTCGAGCCGGGGCGCGTTACGCTCGGGGTGGTCGGGGGAAGTCTCGGTGCCCGCGTGGTCAATCGGGCCGTGATGGCGGCCATGTCGGATTGGGAAGATCCGCCGATCCAACTCGTACACCTGGCGGGCCGCGACCATGTCGACGAGGTGACGGCGGCTGCGCAGAGATCTGAGTTTCCCTGGGTCGTGATCGAGTTCGAGTCAGAGATGCAGTACTTCTTCGCAGCCGTCGACGTCGTTGTGGCCCGGGCCGGCGGCATGGTGGCCGAGATGACGGCCACCGGAACGCCGGCCATTCTGATTCCGGGCGGGTTTGGATCCGGAGGGCATCAGGACGCCAACTCCCGGGCCCTGGAGAGGGCGGGCGCCGCCCGGTGCTTGAGCGAGGACCGACTGGACGAGTTACCCGATCTGATTGCGCAGCTGGCGAGAGACCCTGCACAGCGGCGCGGGATGTCCGCGGCCGCGCATGCCATCGCCAGACCGCAGGCAGCTGCCACAATCTCGGCTGAACTCAGGCGGGCACATGGTTGATCTCGGGACATCGAAGCGAATACACATAATCGGCGTGGCGGGCGCAGGGATGAGCGGTCTGGCAAAACTGCTCGCACAACTCGGCCACGTGGTGTCCGGGTCGGACCTGAGAGCGGGACCGATTCTCGACCTGCTCGACGGGATCGGCGTCAGAACATGGACGGGTAGCCGGCCCGACGACGTCCTGGGAGCCGATCTGGTTGTTGCCTCGTCGGCAGTCCCCGATCGCGATCCGGAGTTTGCAGCAGCTCAGGAGCACGGAACGCCGGTCTGGCGGCGGCCTGCACTGCTGGAGGCCATGACCCGTTCTATGCCCGCCGTCGGCGCAACCGGCACCCACGGAAAGACATCGACGACCGCGATGCTGATATCGATGCTGCGATCCCTCGACCAGGATCCATCGTTCATGGTCGGCGGTGAACTCGTCGACCTGCGGACCAACGCACATCTCGGCCGGCGTTCGCCTTTTGTGCTCGAGGCCGACGAGGCGTTTCGTACATTCGAATCGCTTCACCTGCAGGGTCTCGTCGTCACCAACGTCGAAGCGGATCACCTGGATCACTTCGGATCCGTGTATGAGATGGAGGATTCCTTCGCCGAAGTGGTGCGCTCGGTCGACGGACCCGCCCTGATCGGTATCGATGACGCCGGGGGGCGTCGTCTCTCCGAACGTACGGGCCGGCCGACCTACGGCACGGATTCGGCGGCAACGTGGCGCATCACTGAGGTCGACGAGCGTTCCATGTCGGTGGCGTTTCGGCTCACCGGCCCGGGATTCGACGAGTCCGTCACGGTCTCACGACCCGGCCTGCATACCGCCCGGAACGCCTCGGGAGCCATCGCCCTTCTCTCGGAACTCGGGTTCGATGCCGTCGGTGCTGCGCGAGCCCTCCGCGAGTTCGCCGGGATCCGCAGGCGGTTCGAAGTAAGGGCAACGATCGGGGGAGTGACGATCATCGACGACTACGCCCACCATCCCACCGAGGTGGCCGCGACGGTCCGCACCGCCCTGCACGGAGACTGGGAGCGGGTGTGGGCGGTATTCCAGCCGCATCTGTACAGTCGGACCGAGACGCTCCAGCGCGAGTTCGGAATGGCGATGTCTGGCTGCGATGTGATCGTGGTCACCGATGTGTTCGGTGCTCGTGAAGTGCCCAGGCCGGGCGTAACCGGAGCGCTCGTCGCCGACGCGGCACGTGACCACACCGACGCCGAGGTGCACTACGTTCGGCACCGAAGCGACCTGGCCGACTTCATCGCGGGCCGCCTCCAACCCGGCGATCTGGTTCTCACGATGGGAGCCGGTGATATCACGCTTCTTCCCGGCGAACTGGCAGGGGCCCTCTCCCGGGATTCCATCTGATGAGTTCCTGGCGAGAGCTGGCAGACCGGAATCGCCTTCTCACCCACGTTCCGCTCGGGCCACTGACTACCTACAAGCTCGGGGGTCCCGCCCGCCTGCTGGTCGAGGTTGAGGATGCCGACGATCTCGTGTCGCTGGCCGGCGGCATCGCCGAGACACCACTGCCGGTTCTCGTCCTCGGAAGAGGCAGCAATGTCCTCATCTCAGATCGCGGCTTCGACGGTGTCGTCGTTCATCTCGGTCCCGGCTTCTCCTGGGTGCGATGGCAGGAAGGTCTGGTGTCGGCCGGCGGGTCGACGTCCCTCCCCAATCTGGCCCGGACGGCGGCGAGGGCCGGGCAGGGCAGCCTCGAGTTCTATGTGGGGATTCCCGGTTCGGTCGGCGGCGCGGTGCGAATGAATGCCGGATGTCACGGATCGGAGACCGCCGACGTTCTCGAGACCGCCGACGTTTTCGACCTGCTGGACGGAACACGATCCGCCCGTTCGCCGGAGGACCTGGATCTCGGCTACCGCCACTCGAATCTGGGAGACCACGAAGTCGTCGTATCCGCCACTTTCCACACGGTCCCTGTGGAACCGGCGGCCGCCGAAGGGGTGATGCGCGAGGTGAGCAGGTGGCGGAAGGAGCACCAGCCGGGAGGCACACTGAACGCCGGGAGCGTGTTCAAGAACCCTCCGGGCGACGCAGCCGGCCGAATCATCGACGAGGTCGGTCTCAAGGGCTACAGGGTCGGGAGTGTTTCGGTGTCGCACAAGCACGGCAACTTCTTCGTGGCCGAGCGCGCTGCAACGGCCCAGGATGTGCACGATCTGGTGTTCGCCGTGCGAGAGATCGTTCGCGAGCGCTCGGGGGTGGAGCTGATCCCCGAGATCCGGTTCGTCGGCGACTTCGACGACGAACCACAGCCGCCACCGGCGGAGGACTGATGATCGATCCGAGGATGGATGAGCGCCGGCGGGCGGTCCTCGAAAGCGGAGCCAGGAGGGGTATCAGGCGTGCGCTGATTCTGTTGATTCTCGTCAGCCTGGGTGCCGGACTCGTGTGGCTGCTGCAGTCCCCGATGCTGTCCGTGGGTGAGATCGAGGTGACCGGCTCGCTCCGGCAAGACGTCCGCGACGCCATAACCAGGGCGGGCATCGAAGAGGGAACGCCGCTGATTCTGGTTCGTACCGGCCGCGCAACCGAGGAACTCGAATCCCTCCCGTGGGTGAAGGCCGCCACAGTGAAGCGAGTGTTCCCCGACCGCGTCGAGATAGCGGTCGATCAGCGCCGCGCGGTTGCGTGGATGTGGACGTCGGGGACATTCGCAGTGCTGGACATCGAAGGTGTGGTGCTGGAGTACGTTTCCGCACCCGCCGAAGGGGCTCCGGTTCTTCAGTTCGGCGCCCGGCAGATCGAAGTTGGGGATCAACACACCGAACCCGCGGTACTCGGCGGAATCGAGTTCGTCGCCGCGATCAACGGGGCACTCTCGGGACTCGAACTGAGGGAAGCGGGAGGGGAGCTCTGGGGGTTCTTCGACGGCCATGAGATTCGTATGGGCCGTCCGGTGGAAATGGCAGCAAAAGCTGCTGCGCTGCTGGCCGTGCTGGCCGATGGGTTGCCGGCCGGAGCTTCGATCAACCTCATTGCACCTGCCCGGCCCGCGGTCACTCCCTGACCAGCGCAACCATCAAGTTGACGTAGAAGGTTAGGTATTCGGTATGGATTCGGCACAGACATCAAGGTAAAGTTCACCCTGAACCCTTTCCGCTTGGAGCACAGCCATGGCCAATAAGAACTTCTCTACACCGCAGCACTACCTCGCCGTCATCAAGGTGGTGGGAGTCGGCGGCGGCGGCGTGAACGCCGTCAATCGCATGATCACGGCGGGAGTGCGGGGCGTTGAGTTCATTGCCGTGAACACCGACGCGCAGGCGCTCCTGATGTCGGATGCCGACATCAAACTCGACCTCGGGCGAGACATCACCCGGGGCCTGGGCGCCGGCGCGAACCCGGAGGTCGGCCGGGCAGCGTCGGAGGAGCACCGCGAGGAAATCGAAGAGGTGCTCAAAGGGGCGGACATGGTGTTCGTCACTGCCGGCGAGGGGGGTGGAACCGGTACGGGGGGTGCTCCGGTCGTGGCCGAGGTCGCCCGCAATCTGGGCGCCCTCACCGTGGGAGTGGTCACTCGTCCATTCGGGTTCGAAGGAAGGCGCAGGTCGCTGCAAGCCGAGCAAGGCATTCAGGATCTCCGAGAGGCAGTCGACACGCTGATCGTGATCCCCAACAATCGCCTGCTGGAGATTGCCGACGAGAAGACGCCGATCATCGATGCCTTCCGGCTGGCCGATGAGGTGCTCACGAACGGCGTGGCCGGTATAACCGATCTCATCACGACACCCGGCCTGATCAACGTCGACTTCGCAGATGTGAAGACGGTCATGCAAGACGCCGGGACCGCGGTGATGGGCATAGGCAGAGGCTCGGGAGAGGACCGGGCATCGCAGGCTGCCAACCGGGCTATTGCCAGTCCTCTCCTCGAAACATCGATGGAAGGAGCACGAGGCGTACTCCTGTCGGTGGCAGGCCCGCCCAGCATGTCTCTCTATGAGGTCAACCAGGCGGCTTCTGCCGTAGCCGAGCACTGCGACGCCGATGCCGACATCATCTTTGGGGCAGTCGTCGACGACGCACTCGGAGAAGAGATCCGGGTCACCGTGATCGCGGCCGGCTTCGACCAGCGTCGGGCGCGGGGCCTCGCCTCGGGAACCCTGTCCGGTCTCGCCAACCAAAAAGACGAGGATCTGGATATCCCGAGCTTCGTCCGGGGATGATCGTTCCGCCCGGCTATCCGGGTATCGCCTTCACCACCGCCGACGACGGGGACGTGCGCGGCGATCAGGTCGCCCGTGACGAGGTGGCCGCACAGCTCGGTATCCCGCGACCGTGGGCCGTGGTCGAGCAGGTGCACGGCTCAACGGTCGTCCGGGCCACCGAACCGGTGAACTTCGGCCCCGCCGATGCCTTGTTCACGACCGAGGCCGATCTTCCCCTTGCCGTGTTCACCGCCGACTGCCTCGGGGTGGCGCTGATCGCGGACGGTGCAGTCGGAGTCGCCCATGCCGGCTGGCGGGGGGTGGTGGCGGGTGTGGTTCCGAACTTGATCGAGGCCATGACCGAGGCGGGCTTCCCTCCACAGCGCGCCGGAGTCGGACCGGGAATCGGCTCGTGCTGCTACGAGGTCGGGGCGGAGGTGGCAGAGCGGCTGGCGGGGTTTGTTTCCGAGACGACCTGGGGAACCGTGAGCGTCGACCTGCCGGGCGCGGTCCGGGACCAGCTCGGGGCCCTGGACATATGGGAGGCTGGGGAGTGCACGATGTGCTCGGCCCCCTTCCACTCGCACAGGGTCGACGCAACACCGGCGAGAATGGGGACCATCGCATGGATAACTTGAAACTCGCCGAGACGATGGAGCGGGTCGCCCTGGCGGCCCTCCGGTCGGGCAGACGACCGGAGGAGGTCGTCGTTGTGGCGGTTGGCAAGACATTCTCTCCCGAGATCCTGATGACGGTCTACGACGCCGGTCATCGCGATTTCGGGGAGAATCGTGCCCAGGAGCTCTCGACCAAGGCGAGTGTGCTCCCCGCGGACGTGCGGTGGCATTTCGTGGGACCGTTGCAGCGCAACAAGGTTCGGCTCGTTCGTCCGGCCGTCGCGCTGCTCCACTCGATGGACCGCGTCGCGCTCGGCGAGGCCTGGTTGAAAGGGCCTGGAACGCCTCCTCCCGTGCTGGTCGAGGTGAACATCGGCGAAGAGCCGCAGAAGTCGGGAGTGTCCCCCGACCGCGCCTCCGAAGTCATCGGCCGACTGGTCGAGCTGGGAGTGGACGTCCGCGGGCTCATGACCATTCCGCCCCGAGTTGAAACACCCGAAGCCGCCCGCCCCTATTTCCGCCGGATGGCCGCGTTGCGGGAGGCGCTGAGGTTCGAGTTCCCGCAAATCGACGAGCTGTCGATGGGAATGAGCGACGACTTCGAGGTCGCAATTGAGGAAGGAGCGACTCTCGTGCGCGTCGGACAAGCTATCTTTGGGCCGAGAAATCGCTAGACATCGGGGAGCACATGGCTTCGTTGTGGCAGAAAGCGCTGATGTATCTCGGGCTCGTCGACGAGGATCGAGTCGATCAGGAGCCTGAACAACCGGCGCCGGCGCGGACGAGAAGTGCGGTCAAGACCGTGGAAACCCAGGGAACGCGCGAGCGTGTCGCGGGGCGGCGAGTCGAGCCGCCACCGGTCGCCCGGCGGCCCCAACCGCAGTCCTCCACCCGGTCGACGGGCGCAGTGCGCGCCGTTCCGACGATGGATGCCCAGTCCGACATCATCGAGCCGGCCCATTTCGACGACGCCAAAGTGATCGCCGACCGGCTTCGTGACCGCGTACCGGTGGTGCTGAACATGCGGAACACCGATCCGGATATGGTGCGCCGCCTCGTAGATTTCTGCACCGGTCTGACCTACGCTCTCGACGGATCGATGAGGAAGATCGACGAGGGTGTCATCCTCGTCCTGCCCCCGCGGGTGTCGCTGGGCCGTGAGGAGAAGCGGAGGCTGGCGGACCTCGGCCTGTATGCGGTCGGCGACGAGCAGACCTGATCGTCCATGACGTTTCTCTGTACGCTCATCGATCTCTACGTGCTGGTCCTCTTCGGGAGGATCATTCTCAGTTTCTTCGAGGTACCGTCCGATCATCCGGTGGGCCGGATTCGCTCGATTCTGGCCTCACTGACCGATCCCGTCCTCATTCCGCTTCGCAGGGTCATTCCTCCGGTCCGGATGGGTCCGGCCGCCCTCGATCTCTCTCCGCTCGTGGTCCTGCTCGGACTCAGCCTGCTCAGATCCGTCGTCTGCTGAGCGCGCCGATCGCCGGCAGTTCTGACTAAGCTCAGCCGACGACCTTCACGAGGATCCGGAGCTATGCCACTGAGCCCAATCGACGTACAACAGCAAACCTTCAAGGTTGCCCTGCGGGGCTACGCCGAGGACGAGGTCGACGAGTTCCTCGACGAGGTGGTCATCTCATTGCGGGACTTCGAGCAGCGTCTGCGCGACGCTCAAGAGCGAATCGCAGTTCTCGAAGAGCAGCTCTCCGCCAACCGTGAAACCGAAGACGCCATGCGTCGGACCTTCCTGGTCGCTCAGCGAACCGCAGATGCGATTCTGGAGGAGGCAAGAGCCGAGTCGGAACGACTCCTGGCCGAAACGCGCGGAGAGGTCAACCGTGTGGCTAGCGAGCAGACAGAGGAAAAGGCAAGGCTCCTCGCCGAGACGGCGATGTTGCGCGACCGCGTCCACGGATTGCGGGCGGCCCTCTCAGACCTGGCGACCGGCACCATGAGGCGGCTCGACGTGCTCGATGTGGACGCGGTTGCCGACCGGATCGCTGCAGTCGCCGATCGCGAAGCGGTTGATTCGGCTCCGGCCGCCCACAGTGAGTTCCCAGAGCCGGCGGATCGGGCCTTCGATGCCGAAGAACCGGCCGGTTTCGGCCGCCATGCCGGCGAACCGATCGATCTGGATGACCTGGCGGAACAGGAGCTTCCCACCCTCGACGACGCGGTTCTCGGTGTAGTGGACGAGGAAGCGGATGCCGATGATGACTTCGACTATGAAGGCGGCGATGACGGCGAGCCGGTGGAGAGTTTCTCCGACTTCGAGGAAGAGGAATCCGAGGACGAGCCGGAAGACGCCGCGGAGATCGCCGAGGTTCCGGAGTGGATGACCCGCGACCGCTCTGAGAACATCGACTCGCGGCCTTCCTACCGGCGCCCCTGGGAGCGAGACGAAGGCTGACACGAATAGAGGAGCTCCGGGTCAGTCGCCCGACTTCTCCACCAGAAGGCCGAATGAGACCCCCGCCAGGTCGGCCTTCTCGTCCAGTTCGGTGCGCCGGATGCCCGTCGCCAGGACTTCGTCCGTGATCAGATCGGCATGAGCTTCGAACGCCGACGCTATCCGGGGATCGTCGCTCGACCATGCAACCGTGATCCGATCCGTTACGTCCAGGTCGAGATCCCGGCGTGCCGTCTGGATGCGGTTCACGATCTCACGGGCAAACCCCTCGATCACCAGGTCTTCGCTGAGTTCGACGTCGATGGCCACCGAGATGGCGCCTTCGGTGGCGACCACGACCCCCGTCTTGGGGTTGCGCTGCAGAACGACATCTTCGAGGCTGAGTTCGTGACCTGCGACGCTCATCGTCGATCCGTCCTGGAGGCGGTGTAGCTCGGCGGAGGTGGCGTCCTGCAGAGCCAGATCGATCGCCTGCACGTCCTTCCCGAAGCGCGGGCCCAGAATCTTGAAGTTGGCCCGGGCGGACAGTTCGACCAGATCGCCCTCATCCTGACTGGTGGCAACGACCTTCACGTTCAACTCGTCGGCGATGAGGTCGATGTGGGAGCCGACGGCGTTTGCCACGGTCCGGTTCCTGGTCAGGACGGTGACGCTCGCCAGGGGCTGGCGAACCCGCAGGCTGTGTTGCTTGCGGATGTTGTGTCCGAGCCGCACCACTGTGCGTATTGCCGACATCGCCTCCTCGAGTTCCTCGTCGATGAGCGACCGGTCGGCCGACGGATAGTCGGCCAGGTGAACGGATTCGGGTGCGTCCTCGTCCTGGGCCACCACCAGCTCCTGGTGCAGATGCTCCGTGACGAAGGGCAGCACGGGCGCCAGGACCTTCGAGAACATCACCAGGGACTCGTACAGAGTGGCGAAGGCCGACAGCTTGTCGGCGTCGTCGGCGCTGCGCGTCCGCCAGAACCTTCTCCGCGAGCGCCGGATGTACCAGTTGGTGAGATCGTCGATGAACGACAGCGTGGGCCCGACGACGTTGTAGAGGTAGTAGCCCTCCATCTCTTCGTTCACGCGCAGGATGAGGCTCTGCAGCACGCTGAGCAGCCAGCGGTCTAGTTCCGGCCTGTCTTCGACGGCGGGCGCCGACCGGAGGTCGGCCATCGTGATGCCGTCGGCCTCCGCGTAGGTCGTGAAGAACGAGAAGGCGTTCCACAGGGGCAGCAGCACAGTGCGCACGACCTCACGGACGCCGCTCTCGGAGAACCGGAGCGACTCGGCGCGCATCAGCGGCGAATCGATCAGATAGGCCCGCAGAGCGTCGGCACCGTAGGAGTCGAGGATGTTGGTCGGGTCCGGATAGTTCTTGAGGCTCTTCGACATCTTGCGACCGTCCTCGGCGAGGATCATCCCCGAGACGATGCAGTTCTGGAAGGGCTCTTTGTCGAACAGAGCAGCCGCCAGGACCACGAGCGTGTAGAACCATCCCCGCGTCTGGTCGAGACTCTCGTTGATGAAGTTGGCCGGGAAGTTGGATTCAAACCAGGCGCGATTCTCGAACGGGTAGTGAGGTTGCGCGTAGGGCATCGAACCGGACTCGAACCAGCAGTCGAGAACCTCTGGAACCCGCACCGCCGTAGCCCCGCACTCCGGGCATTCGAACGTGACCGGATCGACGAAGTGTTTGTGCAGGTCGTCGACCCGCACCCCCGACAGGCTCTCGAGTTCGTCGATCGACCCGACGCAGGTCGTGTGGCCGTTCGAACACTCCCACACGGGTATGCAGGAGCCCCAATAGCGGTTGCGGCTTATTGCCCAGTCGCGGGCACCTTCGAGCCAGTTGCCGAATCGCCGCTCGCCGACGTGAGAAGGCACCCAGTGGATGTTCTTGTTCAACTCGACCATGCGGTCTTTGAAACTCTCGACCGCCACGAACCAGGTCGGGATGGCTTTGTAGATCAGAGGGGTCTCGGTGCGCCAGCAGAAGGGGTAGGAGTGGCGTATCTGATCGCGTTTGACGAGAAGGCCCTTCAGTTTGAGGAGATCGATGAGTTTGGAGTCGGCGTCCTTCACGTACATCCCCGCCACATCAGGCACCTCGTCGGTGAACCGTGCCTCGGCGTCGATCGGATCGACGAGGGTGTCGAGACCGGCGGCCTGGAGTGTGTAGAAGTCGACCTCTCCATAGGCCGGAGCCATGTGGACGAGGCCTGTTCCCTCCTCGGTGCTCGTCTCCGCCGATTCGAGGATCCGGAAGGCTCCACGGTCGCGTTCCTCACCGAAGTAGTCGAACGGCGGTTCGTAGGTCGTACCGACGAGATCCGCACCTCTGGCTCTGGCGACGATCTCGCCGCCCTCCGGCCACAGGGTGTGGACGAGAGCCTCTGCGATCCAGTACTGGTCCCGGCCGTCGCGGACGCACACGTAGTCGATGTCTCCCCCTACCGCCACAGCGAGGTTGCCGGGCAGCGTCCACGGTGTGGTGGTCCAGATGAGCAGCCAGTCTCCCGGCCGGGCTCCGCCGGTTCCCGAGACGACGCGCAGGCGAACTGTGATCGCCGGGTCGTCGACGTCGCGGTAGTCCATGTTTGCTTCGAAGTTCGACAGGGGAGTCGTGGCGCCCCACGAGTAGGGCAGGACCTTGAAGTCCCGGTAGATGAGACCCTTGTCCCAGAGCTGCTTGAAGACCCACCAGACAGATTCCATGAACTCCGGATCCATCGTCTTGTAGTCGTTCTCGAAATCGATCCAGCGGCCGATTCGTTTGGTGATGTCCTCCCACTCTTCAGTGGTTTGGTTGACCATCACCCGGCAGGCTTCGTTGTATCGGTCGATGCCGTATTCCTGGATTTCGCGCGGGCCGGAGATTCCCAGCTGCTTCTCGACTTCCATCTCCACGGGCAAGCCGTGCGTGTCCCAGCCGAATCTGCGCTCGATGCGATGACCCCGCATCGTCCAATAACGCGGAACGATGTCTTTGATGACTCCGACGAGTATGTGCCCGTAGTGCGGGCTGCCGGTGGCGAACGGAGGCCCGTCGTAGAAAGTGAAGCTCTGGTCCTCGGGCCTCTGCTCTATCGACTTCTCGAACGCATCGATCCGATCCCAGAGTTCCAGGATTCGCGCGTCGAGCGCCGGAAGATCTACGTTCGATGCGACTCGGCGGAACCCTTTCATCAGGCCTCTGCTCCTCGTGTTTCGGGCCAGTCATCGTAGTGGGAACAAACCTGCTGCCCGCCATCATTACGGTCGCACTGCGTGGTGCCACGGCCCGGGCGGGTCCACCGGGCGGCCCGCTCGAGCGAACGTCCTCGCCAGTAGCGATTCGCAATTCCGCTCTGCCGTGCCGAGGATTGACGAATGATCAGCCGGACAGACCTGGAAGGGGCTCTGCGGGCCGACGGGCCCGACACCGTCATCGACGTCTGGGTGATTCCCGGTGCTCGACGGTCCGGGGTGGCAGGCATACACGACGGCGCCCTGCGGGTCCGTGTCGGAGCGCCTCCCGAAGGTGGCCGGGCAAACAAGGCGGTGCTCGCCCTGCTCGGCGAGCTCCTCCCTGCTCATCTGAGCCTCGAAGGCGGGTCGACCTCGCGACGCAAGAAGGTCCGTGTGGAGGGTCGATCCCCGGAGGCGGTGGCGACCCTGCTTGTCGAGAATCTGGCCGCCCGCGGATAGCGCAACGAACGAAGCGCCGGCTTGTTCGTGCTATGTTCCTCCCGCCAAGAGGAGGAACATGGCTCGTCAACTCGCCTCAGGAACGCTCGGTCGGCTTCGGAAGAAGCTCGAACAGGAGCGCGATCGTCTGGCGGACCTGCTCGATGAGCACGAGCAGGAACGTGAGGAGGCGCGACTCGCCGAGACCGCATCCGAGCGCAGTCCGGATCCCATGACCGCAGAAGGCGGTTCAATGGCTTTCGAATACGAGAAGGAACTCTCGATCGATCAGAACACCGCCGATCTCCTGCTCAAGATGGAGCACGCCCTCGCTCGAATAGAACGCGGTGAATACGGAATCTGTGAGGCGTGTGCGAAGCCGATCCCTGTCGCCCGCCTGGAGGCGCTTCCCTACGTCACCTTCTGCGTTGACTGTGCCAGAGACAGAAGCTGACCTGAGCCCCAGGTCCCGGCGAGCCTTTGTCCTCGGTGGAGCAACCGCCGCGATCGTCATAGTCGCCGATCGCATCACCAAACTGTGGGCGCTCAACGCCCTCGCCGATGCCGACATTGTCGCGATCGACGGCATCCTCAGCTTTGAACTGGCATTCAACACCGGTGCGGCCTACGGCCTGCTGAAAGGCGGCGGGAGCTTCATAGCCGTGGGAGCGATCCTGGCAACGGGACTGATCATCTACGCTCTGCGGTCCGTCGAAGGGCGTTTCGAGGCGATCACACTCGGTGCGATCATGGGCGGTGCCCTCGGTAATCTGACCGACCGCATCGCCCGCGGACCCGGTTTGTTCGACGGTGCGGTAGTCGACTGGATTGAGACACCCTTATGGCCGAATTTCAACATCGCAGACAGCGCCATAGTGGTGGGGGCGGTTCTGCTCGTTCTGGCGGCACTCCGGCGCGGCTGATTCGGGCGGTACCCGCCGACCTGGCCGGAGAACGCGCCGACAAGATCATTGCGGTTCTGGCCGGCATCAGCCGGTCGGCCGCGTCCGACCTGATCGAGGGTGGTCGGGTGGAGGCGGAAGGGAAGCCAGTCTCCCGGAGGGAGCGTCTCGGCGCCGGAGTCGTGTTGAGCTTTCCCGAACCTTCCTCGCCCGTCGGACTCCAGCCGGATGAATCCGTACCGTTCACGGTCCCATACGAGGACGAATGGATTGCCATTATCGACAAGCCTGCCGGAGTGGTCGTACATCCGGGAGCCGGGAGAGACACCGGCACGCTGGCGGCAGGAGTTCTCGCTCGCTGGCCTGAAGTCAGAGGGGTCGGCGAAACAGACCGCTGGGGAGTCGTACACCGCCTCGATCGAGAGACATCGGGCCTGCTGCTGATCGCCAAGGAAGCCCCGGTGCTGGCTCGGCTGCAGGCCGCCATCGCCTCCAGGGAGGTCTCCCGCCGGTATTACGCGCTCGTCCACGGGCGGCTCGACATGACCACCGGGACGATCGATGCTCCGATCGGTCGGGATCCGTCACGCGCAACACGAATGGCGGTGGTGGTGGAGGGAAGGCCGGCTCGTACCCACTACACGCTCAAATCGGTGTGGGGCGACCGTGTTTCCCTACTCGACATCTCGCTCGAGACCGGGCGCACCCATCAGATAAGGGTTCATCTCGCCTCCATAGGTCATCCCGTTTTCGACGATCGTGCCTATGGAAAGGGCGGGGCAGCGTCGGGAGCCGGCAGGTTGTGGCTACACGCCCATCATCTCGAACTGGATCATCCCGAAACCGGCGCCCGCCTGATCGTGGACTCGCCCCTTCCGCCGGAGTTGTCAAGGTCGCTCGAAGCACTCGGTGAGCCCGACGTCGGGCCGGACGATGGTTGACCGGGAGGCGCTCTCGGCCCTCCGCCATTCGATACTCACCTCGGCTTTCGCGCCGGAGGGTGTCCCGGAGAAGGTGGCGGCCGCCGGGGTGCTGGCTGCCTGTCCGCTCGAATCGAAGAGTCTCGAGGACTTCCTGCGATGGGGATCCACACCTTCGACAACGACTGCGGCCACTTCCTTCGGCGCACTGGCCCGCAGTGCTTATGCCGGCACCGTCGAGCCCGGGCTGGTCGGGCCGGTGGCAGGCGAATACGGCAGGCGGGGCGTGGCCGGCGCCGTCGGCATCGGCGCAGCAGCCAGGATGTTCGACGGATTGCGGACTCCGGCTCCGCAACGAATGTGCACGCCGATCGAGCCGCCGAAACAGAACGATGAGACGCGGCCGACCCTCATTCGCATCCGCAAGGCGTTCGACACGGTGCCACCCCCGTGGGGTGTTATGTCCTGGCAGCCGCGCACGCTCGGCCGGTGGTGGGACCTCCACGAGTTCGTCATGGCACCGGGACAGCTCACCGGGGACGAGAAGCGGTTGGTGATGGTCGCCGTCTGTGAAGTACTGGGAATGGCCGGGCTCTCCGGGGCCTATGAGTCTCTGCTGGCGGGTTGGCCGAAATCGGAGATCGAACAGGTGCTGTCTGCCGAGAGCAGGCGTATCCGGCGAGGTGTCCGATCGGCACTGGTTTCGATTGGTGCATATGCCACGGGTGCGCTCGAGTCCGAACGGTTCGAGCTGGCTGCGGCGGCGATGCCACAGGAACGAGCCGCCGAGTTCCGCGCTCTCGTAGACATCGCGGCGGGTTTGGCGGCCTTCGGCCCCCTCAGCTGAAGAACGTGGCTGCCAGTCCGTAGAGGTCCTCATCGACCCCCCTGACTGACTCGCAGGCTTCGGTCAACGGAACCGAGACCATCTCGTCGGCCCGTACGGCCACCATGACCCGGCTTTGGCCGGCCAGCGCCAGATCGACTGCTGCTGCCCCGAACCGCGTGCCGAGCACCCGGTCGAAAGCTGTGGGAGTTCCGCCCCGCTGCAAGTGGCCGAGCACTGTGACGCGTGTCTCGAAACCGGTCCGCGATTCCAGTTCGGGCGCGATCTGATAGGCGACTCCGCCGAGCCGCTCGAAACCGAATGCGTCGACGGGATGGTCGACCGACACGCCGTCCGGAGGTGCGACGCCTTCGGCCACTACAACCACCGAGTAGGTCCGGCCCTGCCGGTGGCGCCGCTTGAGGGCTGCGGCGATGTCATCCAGGTCGTACGGCACCTCCGGAATGAGGAGCCCATCGGCGCCACCGGCTATCGCCGCGTAAGTGGCTATCCATCCCTTGGTCCTGCCCATCACCTCGACGAGCATGATCCGGTTGTGTGACTCCGCAGTCGTGGCGATCCGGTCCACCGCCTCGGTGGCGATGCTCAGGGCGGTATCGAAGCCGAATGTGTAGTCCGTTGCCGCGATGTCGTTGTCGATCGTCTTCGGGACGCCGACTACCGAGAGACCTTCTTCGGAAAGCTTCAGGGCCGTGCGAAGCGTGCCGTCGCCGCCGATCACGATCAGGGATTCGATGCCGTTGCTTTCGATCGTGCGGCGAACGCTCTCATACCCGTCTCCGTGCACATAGGGGTCCATCCTCGAGGTGCCGAGGATCGTCCCGCCGCGCGACAGGATGCCGCGCACGCTGTCCCTGTCGAGGGGCCGGGTGCGCCCGTTCATCAGGCCTTCCCAACCGTTTTGAACTCCGACGACTTCTGCGTCGTAGTGCTCGCCGGCCCGGCCGACGACGGCGCGGATCACTGCGTTCAAGCCGGGACAGTCCCCTCCTGCGGTCAGGACGCCGATGACCCCGCTCATCAGTACAGGAACATCGGCTTGCCGCTCACATGGCGGACTTTCGGCCGGTACTCGTCGCGATCGTAGAGTTCGTCGACGTCGACCCGCTTGACGCCTTCGGCGGTGACCGAGATGGGCACGCTGGTGTAGGTCCCGCCTCGCAGCGACACCATGCGACCGGTTGCGCCTTCCATTGCGAGGTCGGCCGCCATCACCGCGTAGTTGATGGCCACCATCAGGTCGAGGGAATCGGGACTACCCGACCGCATCAGGTAGCCGAGCCGCTGCTCGATTATCGAGATGCCGGTGCGCTCCTTGATGAGCCGCGCCGTCACCTCGCCGATACCGCCGAGCTTGCGATGACCGTACGCGTCTGCCTCGCCCGTCTCGATGATGTCACCGCCGATCATTTGCGCACCCTCGGAGATCGTCAGGATGGCGTACTTGCTCGGGTTCCTGGCGCGGTCCTCGACCAGGAAGGCGGCCAGGCGGTCGATGTCGAAGGGGACCTCGGAGATGAGGGCACGGTCCACACCGGACAGGTAGGCCGTGACCAGTGAGGTCTCGCCGCTGTTACGGCCGAACAACTCGACTACCGCGATGCGCTCATGTGAGCCGGTGGCCGTGCGCAGATTCGTGATGAACTGGACTCCGCGGGTGATGGCGGTCGAGAAACCGATGCAGTACTCGGTGCCGTGAACATCGTTGTCCATCGTCTTCGGAATGGCGATCACGGGGAAACCCTCTTCGTGGAGGCGCTGGCCGAAGGAGAGGGTGTCGTCACCGCCGATGGGTATCAGCACATCGAGTTGCTGATCGTTCAGCACACGCAAGGTATGGGGCGTCAGGTCGTGCGGGCCGTCCCCGTCGATGCTCCCCAACAGGAAGTCGGGCACATCCCTCGTTTGAACTCTCTGAGGATTCGTCCGGGAGGTGTGCAGCATGGTCCCGCCGGTCCGGTCGATGGTGCGCACAACTTCGGGCGTCAGGTCGAGGAAGTGCTGCGCGGCGGAGGCGGGATCCTCGGGGTTGTGTTCCAGAACACCGGCCCATCCGCGTCGGATGCCGACTACCTCGTGACCGCGGTCCGCAACCCGGTTGACTACGGCTTTGATGCAAGGATTGAGGCCGGGGACGTCACCGCCGCCGGTAAGGATTCCGATTCGCATGAGGTCCTCCGGTCAACTGCCCTTGTAGACGTCGATGAAGCGCCGGTAGCTGGCGGCGATGGAGGCGACTGCCTCGGCACGGCTGATCTTCCCGTCTTTGAAGCCTTCCACGCCGGCCCACCAGATGGAACGGCCGATGGCGAATCCCGCGTATCCGGGAACGCCCGAACCCATTCGGAGCCAGTGGTCGACCTTTGCGTCGTCGGCTCCGCGTCCCAGGACTACCGCGATAACGTCGTCGCGTCCATCCGACCTGATGAGCCGCGAAAGGAGCTCGCAGCTGCGACGTCGATCGAGGCCCTCGATCTTCCAGATGTCCGGCTCGACGCCGGCATCGAGAATCTGCCGGATCGACTGAAGGGTTAGATACGGGCGGATCTCGGCGTCGTAGTCCGCTCCCGATTCGACGAGGGAGAGTTGCCGGTCGGTCGCCGGGACCAGAAGCTCGAAGAGGTAGGTCTTGCCGTGATCCCGGAGCCAGTCTCCAAGCCGCTTGAGCTTCTCGCCCTGGGCGCGGTTGTCTTCGGGGTCGTCATCAGGGTTCCAGCGCACGAGCACCTTTGCGAAATCGGCGTCGAACTCGGTGATGTGATCGCCGAACGCCTCCCCATATTCGAAGTCGAAGAGGGGCTGGCCGGATTTCTCCACCGGCATCGCCAGTCTGATACCGCGCGCTTTGGCATCGCGAGCCACGTCGGCACCCATCTCCTCGTCGACCAGAACGCCGACCAGATCCGGGGACAGGCCGTCCTCGACGGCTTTGAGAGCGCCTTCGTATACGAGGCGCTTGGCATCTCGCAGGGCGGCGGCTTCCTCGGCGGTCTCGTTGCGACCGGTGATTCCGAACATCTTCGACTTGAAGCTGCCCCGGTGGTCGAAGGCGAGGATGAAGAGCTCGTCACGCATTCTGGGTCTCCCTTGAGTGTCTGGAATCAGCTTTCAACTGTAGCCGCATGAGTTCCGATCGAAATCACGGATCTCCCGTGTTCGATTACCGTGGTCGGTCATGGAAACCGGAACCGTCTGCTACCGACATCCCGATCGCGAGACCCTGCTGGGCTGTGCCTCGTGCGGACGGCCGATGTGCCCGGAGTGTGCCTTCGACACGCCGGTGGGTCAGAAGTGTTTCGAATGTGCGCGGCCGGCCGCCGCACAAGTGACGGCGCGCCAACTCATGAACCGTCCGACTCCCGTCGCATTCGGTTTGATCGGCGTCGCCGTTTTGCTGTTCGTCGCGCCGCGGGTGATTCCCGGATTGACGGACACAACGGTCAGGTGGGCCCGGGATCTGATCGAGCAATATGCCGCGCAGGCGAACTGGCTGGTCGCGGACGGGGAGTGGTGGAGGATCCTCAGCGCCGCCTTCCTGCACGGAAGCTCGACCCATCTCCTGTTCAACATGTGGGCTCTGTACGTGTTCGGACCGGAACTCGAACGCCAGCTCGGCTCGGCCGCCTTCGCGGTCTTGTATCTGTCGACTGCCGCCGCCGGGGGAGCGACCGCCTACTTCCTCAGCGACGAAATCACTCTGCTGGTTGGCGCTTCCGGTGCCATATTCGGACTGTTCGGCGTATGGCTGGTCGGGTCGTGGCGGGTTCGGCACACGCGAGCCGGTGCTGCCCTGTACAGGCAGCTGCTCGTGCTCCTCGGGATCAATGCGGTGTTCTCTTTCGCGGTGCCCCGTATCTCCTGGCAGGGGCATCTGGGGGGTTTCGTGGCGGGGCTCCTCATCGGATACCTGTGGGGGCTGGTTCCGCAGAAAACCGCGTCGACCCGTGCCGGCATAGCTGCAGGTGTTGGGATCGTTTCTCTGCTCGCCGTTATTCTGGCGTGACCGGCCACTGCGAGCAGCCGGCACTGCTACAGTCGATAATCCCACTGATGTAGTTCGGATCCATGGCCCGCGACAGCTTCGCTCACCTCCACGTTCACACCGAGTTCTCGATGCTCGATGGAGCGGCTCGTGTAAACGACCTGGTCCGTGCGGTCGAGGCGGACGGACAACCGGCTGTGGCCATCACCGATCACGGGGCCATGTACGGCGTCGTCGATTTCTACAAGGCGGCGACCGCAGTGGGTGTCAAGCCGATCATCGGCGTGGAAGCCTATGTGACGCCGGGCAGCAGATTCGACCGTCCGGCTCGCGCCGAGAACGTCAGACACCACATGACGCTGCTGGCCGAGAACGAGGTTGGATATCGCAACCTGATGCAACTGGTCAGCAAGTCCTACCTCGAGGGCTACTACTACAAGCCGCGCATGGATCTGGACCTGCTCAGCCGCCATTCCGAAGGTCTGATCGCTACGTCCGGTTGCCTGGGCGGCCATGTGCCGAGCCTGCTGGCCCCGGATGCCTCGCGTGAAGAGGGGAACCGGCAAATGAGCCGGGACATGAAAGGGGCCGTTGCGGCTGCCGCCATGTACCAGGACATCTTCGGCCGCGACAACTTCTTCATCGAACTCGGAGACCACGGCATCGAGGCCCAGCGGCGGATCCTGCCCGACCTGGTCGATATCTCCGCCAGGATCGGCGCACCCCTCCTGGCCGCCAACGACTCTCACTACATCACGGCCGAGGATGCCGCCGCTCACGACGTCTTGCTGTGCATTCAGACCGGGTCGACGCTCGACGATGCCAGCAGGTTCCGGTTCGAAGGTACGGGACTGTATGTCAAGACTGCTCGGGAGATGCGGAACCTCTTTCCGGAGGACAGGTTCCCCGGCGCGACTTCGAACACGCTCTGGGTTGCCGAACGGGCCAACGTGGAACTCGAGTTCGGCAAGATCTTGCTGCCGGTGTTCCCGGTTCCCGAGGGACACACCGAACTGTCCTACCTCCGGGAGCTGGTGGAGGAGGGTGCCCGGCACCGATACGGCGATCCACTGCCGGACGATGCACGCGAGCGCATCGAGCATGAGCTGCGGATCATCGAAGAGATGGGATTCCCGGCCTACTTCCTGATCGTCTGGGATCTGATCCGATATGCGACCGAGCAACGGATTCGAGTCGGGCCGGGACGGGGTAGCGCAGCCGGATCGATCATCGCCTACTGCCTGAAGATCACGGCACTGGACCCCCTTCAGTACGGAATGATCTTCGAGCGATTCCTCAACCCGGGCCGTCGCGAGATGCCGGACATCGACATGGACTTCGACGAGCGTTACCGGGGCGAGCTGATTCGCTACGCGGCGGAGAAGTACGGATCCGATCACGTCGCCCAGATCATCACTTTCTCGACGATCAAAGGGAAGCAGGCGATCCGCGACGCGGCGCGCGTGTTGGGGCACCCGTACGGACTGGGTGACCGGGTGGCCAAGCTCATGCCGCCGGCCATTCTCGGCAAAGAGGCCTCCCTCGAGCAGTGTCTGACCCCTCCGCCGCCGGATGCCGACGTGACCGTCAAGGACTGGTATTCAAATGCTTCCGGTTTGCGTGAGGCGTACGACGCCGAAGCAGAGGTCCGGCAGGTCGTCGACGCGGCGAAAGGCCTCGAGGGTCTGCGTCGCCAGGACTCCATTCACGCCGCCGCGGTCGTCATCGCCCCTGAGCCGCTGACCGGACTGGTCCCGATTCAGCAGAAGGGCGAAGGGTCGGAGATCGTCACTCAGTACGAGATGCACGGGATCGCCGATCTCGGGCTGTTGAAGATGGACTTCCTCGGCCTCAGGACACTCGCCATCATCGAACGGACGCTCGAGTTGATCGAGGGTTCCGGCGGCGGGTTGATCGACATCGACAATGTGCCTCTCGACGACGAGAAGACGTTCGAGATGATCAGGGCGACGGACACGATCGGGGTCTTCCAACTCGAGGGTTCTGCGATGCGATCACTCATCCGCTCGCTCCAACCCGACGTCTTCGATCACATCGTTGCAACCAACGCCCTGTTTCGCCCGGGCCCGATGGGGCAAAACATGCACTACGAGTATGCCGAGCGGAAGAACGGACGAAAGCCGGTCGAGTATCCCCATCCGGCCACGCAGCCGTTCCTCGAGTCGACCTACGGCATCATCGTCTATCAGGAACAGGTCATGCAGGTGGCGCGCGACATCGCCGGCTACTCGATGGCCGAAGCGGACAATCTTCGCAAGGCAATGGGCAAGAAGATCAAGTCCGTCATGGAAGCCGAGAAGCAGAAGTTCGTCGAGGGATGTGCCGCCCAAGGACATCCGGCCAGTCTCGGCCGCGAACTCTGGGACGCCATCGAACCCTTCGCCGGCTACGGCTTCAACATCCCCCATAGCGCCTGCTACGCCTACATCGCCTATCAGACGGCATATCTGAAGGCCCATTATCCGGCCGAGTACATGGCCGCCATCTTGACGTCGACGAAAAAGGACAAGGACCGCACCGCGCTGTATCTCGGTGAGTCCCGCAGCATGGGTGTCGACGTGCTGGTACCGGACGTCAACGAATCGGAGGTCGATTTCACGGTTCGGGACGGCAAGGTGCGGTTCGGGTTGTCGGCGGTCCGAAACGTCGGAGAGGGCGTCGTCGAGCGCATAATCGAAGCCAGGACGACCGGCGGTCCGTTCGTCGACTTCCAGGACTTCGCCGATCGCGTCGATGTCTCTGCACTCAACCGCCGGACCGTCGAGTCCCTCATCAAGGCCGGGGCTTTCGACGCGCTGGGGCTGACCCGGAAGGGCTTGATCCTCACCTTCGAGCAGGTACTCGAGTCGACGATTGCCCGGCGGCGAAAAGAGGATCTCGGACAGTTCAGCCTGTTTGGAGGACAGGAGGAGGTGTTCACGGAGGTCGTTGAGGTTCCAGACGGTGAGTGGGACAAGCGAACGAAACTGGGTTTCGAGAAAGAGATGCTCGGCCTGTTCATCTCCGACCATCCGCTGCTCGGCGTCGAAGGATTGTTGCGCCGTCAGACCACGTGCGGGATACCGGACCTCATGGACCTCACCGACGGCGCTTCGATCATGGTCGGTGGTCTCGTCTCCGGCATAAATCGACGATTCACCCGCAGCGGCGATCAGATGATCTACTTCACGCTCGAGGATCTCGCCGGTTCTGTGGAGGTTGTGGCCTTTCCGCGCACCGTCAATGAGTTCGGACCCCTGATCCGCGAGGATGCGATCCTGCTCGTCAGAGGTCGTCTCGATCACCGCGGCGAAGATGTGAAGGTGATGGGCCACGCGATCGAGGAGCCGCATCTCGAACCGGACGGGGCGGTCACTCTCGAAATTCCGGCGCGTCTCCTCTCGGCCGAGAGGGTGAAGCAGTTGAAGGACGTCCTGATCAACCATCCCGGACCGGCCCCGGTTTACCTGCATATGACCACCGATACCGGCCACAAGGTCTTGAAGCTCGGCGACGACCATCGCGTCGAACCGCGCTCCGATCTCTATGCCGAGTTGCGCGAGCTGTTCGGCCAGAAGGCGATCCTCTGAAACGGTTGTTGGTTTTGGGTTCTGAGTTGTGGCTGTGTGGAACCCAATACCCTGAACCTCTCAGAACCTGAGTACCTCGAGCCCCTCCGCCTGTGTGAGCAGATCCTCCAGCGCATGGAGGTCGGTGGGGCTCTCCGGCTGCCACGGCACCGTCGCCACCGGTGTGCCGTAGCGAAGCGCGAACTCTTCCCGTCGCACGGCCTGCCGGGCGGCTTCCGCCGACCATTTGCGGAGGTTGTCCGCCAGAACCGGCGGAGTGTCCGCCGGCGGGCTCGCAACCCGCCACGCCTCGGGCAGAGATCGATTGAAGAGGACGAGTTCGGGAGGGCTGGCGACCTTCGGGAGGTAGCGGAAGAACCGCTCGGCCTCCCGCATCGGCGTCGGGTCTGAGGTGGTCACGACCAGAGTCGAAGCCTCTCTGAAATGCCGTTCGATGGCGGCCGCACGGCGGGACAGGCTGTCGTGCGTGGTCCGCAGGTCGAAGAGGAACTCGGCGACGCGTTCGAGGAGGTCGGAGCCGAGAACAGTGCTTGCCATTCGCAATGCAGGTCGGCCGGCGATCCGGAAGAGGCTGCGCCGACCAGGGAGGATTCCTCCTGTGATCCAGCGGATCAGACGTCCTCCTACGAGGTCCCGGGTCTCGGCCGGAGCGGTGAAGAACTCGATGCCGCCGGCAGCCGGAGGCGTGTCGACCACCACGACGTCCCATTCATCGCTCTCGAGATGGTCGGCCATGCGCTCGGAGGCGGCATAGGACTGGCTGGCCGGGAAGTGCCTGGCCGCCACCCGAAAGAACTCGGACGACACCAACCGTTCGGCAACCTCCGGGTCGGCATGACGCCGGGCCACTGCATCCCATGAGTGTTCGGCGTCGAGCATCGCCCCCCACAGGAGGTCGAGTTCGGGGTTGGCGGTCGGAACGGCACCGAGCGTGCCGACTCCGAGCGCATCGGCCAGCCTGCGGGCCGGGTCGACGGTGAGGGCGAGGGTGCGCCGTCCGGACCGGGCAGAACGAACCGCGATGGCAGCCGAGAGGGTTGTCTTACCAACGCCTCCCGCTCCCGTCACCAGGATCGCTCTCGTCACGGCAGCACCACCAGGTCGGCCAGGCGCGTCGCGACTTCTGCAGGTCCGGTCGCTCCGAAGAGATAGGGCAGGCGGGGTCCGTCCGGTGTTCTCTCGAGCCAGCGTGCTTGCTCTTCGGTCAAACCCCGGTGGAGCACGGCTGCGTCGCGCACCGGTCCGTCGTCGGAAAACGCGGCGGCGGATACCTCCAAGGGTTCCAGGACCCGGTTGGTGACTATTGAGTGCGTGGTTATCAGTTCGGAGTTGCGCAGCCAGGTCACCGCCTCCGCCGTCTCGAGCGCCGGGAGTTCCTCCGCGAGGGTGACCAGGATCAGCGCAGATTTCTCCGCGTCGGCCAGGAACTCGGCCATCCAGGCGGCCTGTTCGCGGATGCGGCCGGTCGGAACGAGATCGGAAACTGTCCGTGGGGCTCGAAGATGGGACCCGATCTGACCGATAGGCGGGCCGTCTGCAACGACGAGATCCCACGTATCGCCCCTCCGAACCTCATAGAGCGCCTTGCCCATCGTGACGATCTCACGGATTCCCGGAGCCGCCGACGCCAGCGCGTCGAAGGCCGTTGCCAGCGGTCCGAGCCTGGCGAACTTGGGGATGCCCACCTGCAGCCGCAAGTACTCGTCGAGGGCGGCGGGCCGTTCGATCTGCAGGGCGGAAAGGCCGGCGTGTATTTCGACGTGCTCCGGACCCAGGTGGTCCACGCCGAGATGCTCGGCCAGGCCCACCGACTCGGTCATCGACACGACCAGCACCCTCATGCCGGTCCGGGCGGCGCGCAGTGCCAGGGCGGCCGAGACGGCCGACCGGCCCACACCCCCCTTCCCCGAGACGACGATGAACCTCACGGATGACATTGACGCCCAGCGTAGTGGGGGCAGGGGTCGTCTCGGCCGGATGGGCGGGGTCCCCGATCGACCTCACCGGCTACGGTAGGCGATAGCCTGGAGCACGACGATGAGAGATGGAGTTACGCAATGGCAGAGTTCGACGTCGACCAGTTCATCAAACGCTTCCAAGCCAGGGCACACGCCGTCCAGGAGCGCAATCTTCCCCCGGTCGCAGGACCCGAGCGCCGTCTGCTGATCGAACAGGCTGAAGCCGATTTCATGGACTTCTCGCTCGTCGGGAACGCCAAATGGGCTGTGGAAGACGGGAACCTGGTGCTGCGGATTCCCCTGGCCGGGTGACGGCGGGGTTTTCGTAATCGTCGGGACTACCGACCGGCGCCGGCCGCAGGCGGCGGGCTACAGGGTTCCGGCGCTCCGCCTCTTCGCCTCGAGGCGGCGTTCTTCGTCGAGGCGCTCCAGTCCGGGGTCGGAGTGGTCGACGAACTGCATCGCGTCGGCGATGACCCGGTGGCCGGCCACCTCTCGAATCTGGCGGTGCATCTCCTGGCAAACTCTTCGATAGCTTGGATGGCCTGCCGGTTGGGTTCGGAGTTCCAGCAGGTGGAACGCCTCCCGGGCGTTCATCTCGAGCATGTAGCGGATCCGGTAGGCGAAAGGCACCACGTACTGTGCGACGTCGGCATTGGTCGCAGCTCGCACCCGTTCGTAGAGCACGCCGGCCTCCTCCATGATCCCCTCCCACTCTTCGAGGAGGCCTACGCCGGCCACTTCCTCAGGGGTGTCGTATCCGAAGCGGGTGGTCAGGCGCTGCCATTCGATCGTGAGCATGCGGTGCCGCTGGAGGTCTCTGAATGCCCCGTAGTCCGAGAGCACGTCGAAGCGGTAGTAGACGCGTTCCATCGCTCTGCCGGGCTTGTGCCGGCGGTTGCGGCGGTCGCCGAAATAGGCGGTGAGGATACGACGGCGCTCGTCCGCCGAGAGGAGTCCCACCATCTTCAGCAGCTGTGAATCCGGCATCTCGGACGACGCGTACAGGGCGGCGGCGGCGACCTTCAGTTCGGCTTCGGGATCCCAATCGACCAGCGTTACTTCCTCGCGCGCCTCCGGCTCCTCTTCGAGTTCAGCTGCGATGCCGGCGACCGCTCCTGCCGTCCGGGCCAGGTACTCGCTCCACATGCCGCCGCGGTCCTGTAGATCGACTCGCTTCATGAAGGCGGGAATCTGCTTGCGGAGTTCTTCGAGCATCATCGCCCCGTACGAGCGAACCTCGGTCAGCGGATGGGCCTGCATCCGGACGAGGGCCATCTCGTAGGCTTGGCCGGTGCCGTAGATTCCGACGTTCGACTGAGTGGCGGCGGGCAGTACCCCGCGTACCGTGTCGTAGGCCTTGGCGCGGATCGTTGAGCGCCAGACGAAGTCACTGTCACCCTCCTGCTGCGGGTGCAGGGCGGAGAAGTGGTCTACCAGCCTCTCGACCGCCGTCGAGTAGAACGTGAAGATCCGTTCCATGTAGGCGGTGAAGTCCTGCTCCAGACCGGCGGCACGGACCTCTTCCGGAACGAAATACCTGTAGCGGTCGCCGAGGGGCCGGTCGTAAGCGATGTAGCGGGTGCTCTGTTCCAGATACGCGGCGATCCTGCCCCATTCGAGGACCTTGGTGAGCACGTTGGATGCTTGTTCGCAGGCGAGGTGGACTCCGCCCAGCTGGGCAACCGAGTCGTCCCCGTATTCGAGGAAGATCCGATCGTAGAGGTCCTCAGCTTTTCCGAGTTTGACGACGCCGTCTTTTCGGCCGAGCGCCCCGGCGATCACCTCGATGCCGAGTTCGGGCTTCTCGACGAACTCGTCGAGAAACAGGCGGCGAACCGACTTGTGGGTACGTGAATACCTGGCGAAGAGAGCGCCTTTGACGACCTCGGGGAGATTGATCAAGCCGAAAACCGGCCGATCGGTGTTGGTGAAGAAACGGGAGAGTACGTCGATCTCGGCTTGCGTGAATAGCTCTTGGTAGTAGTCGCTCACTCGCGCGGATATTACCGGAAGGGGAACTCCGACGGGTTAGCCTTCCGTTTCTATGAGCGTGTTCTGGTTGAGAGTGATAATCGCCGCATTGCTGCTGGCAGTGGTGGCGGTGGCGGCGGTTCCGCTGTTGGTGCTGCTCGACCTGGGCTCGGGAGGCACGGGATACGGAGTGTGCGGCGACGGCTTGTCCAGTTGCGCAACCGATTTCGGCTCCGGGCCGGCACTCGCAGTCGGCCTCGCGCTGGTGCTCTTCGGACTCGTGGCGACCCTTCGGGTGATGATGCGGATAGTCCGGCGCATGGAGCGCCGCAAAGAGATCGCCGAAGCAACCCGCCGGTTGAGCGCCAAAGGCTGATCAGTGAGCGGGGCTGACGGCCTCTGCCGCCGGGATTTCGTCGTTGTCTCTCGTCGTGTTCACCACGACGTAGATGGCGCCGAGAATCAGCGCCGAACCTATCCACCCCCGCGTCGTGAGGCGCTCCTCCAGCAGCCAGGCCGCGAACGCCACCGCAAACACCGGTTCGAGAGCGAGGACGACGGCCGTGCGGGCCGGGCCGACCACGGTCTGTGCCCAGACCTGGAGGATGAAAGCCCCGCCGCTGACCGCCAGACCGGTGAGGAGAAGAGCCGGCATGTCGGACGAGGCCGGCAACGGGAGCCCTTCGAAGACGGCCGAAGCCGCCAGCGATGCACCGGCTGTGAACAACAACTGCACCGCGGTGAAGGGCACGACGGGGTGACGGTAGGCGACCCTGGATAGCACGACGATGTGTGCGGCGAACGCCGCGGCACATCCGAGCGTCATCAGATCACCGGCTCCCAGGCCGAAGGAATCGTCGAGCGTGAGCAGCGCCAGTCCGACGAAAGCCGCCACGGCACCGAAGGTGGTCCATGGGTTGGGCCGGCGATGGGTGACGGCTCCCGCCAGCAAGGGCGTGAACACGACGTACAGGCCGGTGATCAATCCCGAGTTCGATGCACTCGTCAGCGAAAGGCCCCACGTCTGCAGTGCGAAGCCTGCGAAGAGAAACACTCCGGCGAGAGTTCCCTCTTTCCAGATTCGGCTGCCGCGCGGCCAGGCGAGAAGGAGAAGCGTCACTGCGCTGATCAAGAACCGCCAGCCGACGAACGAGAGGGGCGGCAGGGTTTCCACCGCCTCTTTGATGACTACGAACGTCGCCCCGAAGAAGAGGGCGGCGACGGCGAGCGCGAGATAGGCAATGGGGGGGCGGCGCATGGGAAGGCAGGTTAGGACGTTTGTGCGAGAAGCCCGTCCAGATCATGGACGACCACGTACAGGCCGGAAGCCGAGGCCGCCTCCTCACCGTCGACGGTGAGAGATCCGGACAGCCTGAGGCGCCGCCCGTTGCGCTCGTCCAGCCGCCCGCGGAGAACGATCGGGCCACGGTCGATCTGAACCGGTCTCCGATAGCGGATCTCGAGGGTGGCGGTGACGATCATCACCCGTTCCTCCACCATTCCCGCCCAGGCGAGGATCTCATCGAGGGCCGTCGCCGCGATCCCCCCGTGCAGAATGCCCGGTCCGCCCCGGTGCTCGTCCGCCGGTGTGAAGTCGGCAACCACGTCCCCGGCATCCCGTCGGAAGCCGTCCACTCCCAGGCCGATCGAGTTGGCCCGCCCGCAGGCGTAGCAGCCGTCGTTGAAATGCCTTCGGATGCGGTCGGCGAGGTCTGTGAGGTCGTGTTCAGTCGGCAACGCCGACCCCGCCTCCGTCGAGCGAGGTGATCCCGACCAGGGCATGAACATCCCAGCCGTGCGACTCCAGCAGCTCCCGGCCGCCTGAGAACGTCTTCTCGATCACGAAGACCGCCCCCACGACCTCGCAACCTGCCTCTTCGGTTATCTCGCCGAGCGAGGCTGCGGTTCTGCCGCCGGCCAGGAAGTCGTCGACGATCGCCACTCGCAGGCCGGGATCGAGCACCCGTCTGGCGACCTCGACGCGGTACTCGGTTCCCTTTGTCGGCGAGGAGACCTCCCTCGAAAACGTGTAGCGCTCTCCGGGCCCGAGGTACTTCTTGGCGTACACCATGGGGATTCCCATCTCCCTGCTGGCGGCGAGGGCCGGGGGAATCCCGCTTGCTTCGGCAGTGAGCAGCAGGTCGGGTCGTCGATCGGCCAGCCAGGCCGCAATGTCGACGCCTATTGCCGTCATCACTTCCGGATCAACGCGGTGGTTCAGGAACCGGTCGACCATCAGGAGGTCGCCGTTGACTTCTCCGTACTTGGCGATGGCTGCTCGAAGATCCACGGGCGGCATCGTAGTGTGACGAAAACGCCCATGATCCAGTAGCCCCGCACCGGCGCTGGACGCTCCCGGCTCCTACTACCCTCCCGCCGCATGGCAAGAGGTCACCTTCGGGCAGACGGCACAGATCCAACACCGGCAGAGAAGGCACACGCCCGCAAGGTCGGTGATCGGCTGGCCCGCCGCTATCCGGAGATCGGAACCGCTCTGGCCTACGACAGCCCTTGGCAACTGCTCGTGTCGACCGTCTTGTCGGCGCAGACGACGGACGAGACCGTGAACAAGGTGATTCCCGTCCTCTTCGCCAAATACCCGACACCCGATGATCTGGCATCTGCCGATCCCGAGGATGTCGAATCCATCGTCTTCTCCACCGGTTTCTACCGTCAGAAGACCAGGTCGGTCCTTGCTCTCGCCGCAGATCTGGTCGACAAACACGACGGTGAGGTGCCGGTCGACATCGACGAACTCACGAAGCTGCGGGGAGTGGGGCGCAAGACTGCCAGCGTGGTTCTCGCGGAGGCATTCGGGGTTCCGGCGATTGCGGTCGACACGCACGTCAAGCGTCTTTCCAACCGGCTCGGACTCACGACCGAGTCCGACCCGACCAAGATCGAGGCGGATCTCAAGGCGCTGTTTCCCAGAAGCCGGTGGAGGCAGCTCTCCATGCGGCTAATCCAGTACGGCCGCGATATCTGCGACGCCAGGAAGCCGGCCTGCTTCCAGTGCGGTTTGATCGACCTGTGCCCGTTTCCGGACAAGCGGATGAGCGGGTAGTTGCCGACGGAGGTACACGGCAACCGGCCCCAACCGTCTTTCCAACGCGGCCGGCAGGGGAGATGCTTTCGCCGGCAGGCAGGAAGAGTGGGGGCTGAGTGAATCAGCCTCGCGAGATTTCCCGGGAGATCATCCGCCTGGGCGTTCCGGCGCTGGGGGCACTCGCCGCGGATCCTCTGGTCTCGCTGGTCGACACCGCCTTCGTCGGCCGGTTGGGTGCGACGCAGCTGGGTGCTCTCGGAGTGGCGACGTCGATCTTCACACTCATGTTTGTGACGTTCAACTTCCTCGCCTACGGGACGACGTCGCTGGTTGCCCAACGAATCGGCGCGGGTAGGCGCGAGTCGGCGGCGCAGATAGTCGGCCAGGGAGTGTTTCTGGCACTGGTCATCGGCGCCGTCGGTCTCGCCGTCGTTGAGAGCGCCACCGGCGCCTTGTTGGGGTTGATGCAGGCCGGGGAGGAGGTTCTCGACGCGGCCACCCCCTATTTGAGAATTCGCGCCCTGGCGATTCCGGCCGTCCTGCTCATCACCGTCGGCCACGGGGCCTTCCGCGGGTTCCAGGACACCGTCACTCCACTGGTGGTGACGATCGGGCTGAACCTGGTCAACCTGATCCTCGACCCGATCCTGATCTTCGGACTCGACTGGGGGATCCGCGGCGCGGCGGTGGCCACGGTCGTCGCGCAATGGGCCGGTGCAATCTGGTTTGTGACGCTGATGGCCCGTTCCGACTGGGGTGTCGCCTGGCGCCCGCCTTCGTGGCAGGAGTTGCGCCCGTTCCTCAACGTCGGCGGAGCATTGTCGATTCGGACCCTCTCGCTGGTCGCGGTGCTGACACTCGCCACGGCGACTGCGGCTTCGATCGGAACGGAGGAGGTCGCCGCCCATCAGGTCGTCTCGCAATGGATGCTGTTTCTGGCCCTGGTCGTGGATGCGCTCGCAATCGCCGCGCAAGCGATGATCGGCCGGTTCGTCGGCGCAAACGATCCGGAGGCCGCCCGGCTGACGGCCCGGCGACTCTTGACCTGGGGATGGTGGATCGGGCTGGCCCTCGGGTCGATCATCCTGGCCGGCCGGGGTGTTATCGCCGGATGGTTCAGCAGCGACGAGACCGTTCGGGAGCTGACCGGATCGGCGATGTTGATCCTCGCCGTGATCCAGCCGATCGGGGCACTCGTATTCGTGGGTGACGGGCTCTATCTGGGAGCGGGTGCGTTTCGATTCCTGGCAGGAGCAACGGTTTCTGCGTCGGCGGTCACCGCGCTTCTGCTCCTCGTCACCCCGCGCATGGAATGGGGACTGACCGGTGTCTGGTGGTCGATTGCGGTTCTGATCGCGGTGCGCGGACTGGCGTTCGCAGTCCGGTACGGGCGACGGTCCTCGCTCGGGTGACATTACGGGCTTCGAAACAAGCCGCGGATCTGGGAACATCTCCTCAACGACCCGGGTTGGACCAACAGCTATGGAAATAACGATCATCGGTGCCTTCGTTGCCGGCCTCTTCTCATTTGTGTCTCCGTGTGTGCTGCCCTTGCTGCCCGGGTACCTCAGCCTCATGTCCGGCTATTCGGTGGCCGATCTCCAGGAGAGCTCGGCGTCGTGGAGAAGGATGCTGGGCGTTACCAGCTTGTTCGTGCTCGGCTTCACGCTCGTCTTCGTCGCTCTCGGGGCGGGAGCGACCAGTATCGGCGGATGGCTCCAGCGCAACAGCGTCGGGCTCTCGAAACTGGCCGGATGGATGGTGCTCGCCTTCGGCGTTCTCATCGTTCTGACCGCACTGCAAAGAGGCGGCCGACTGACCTCGTGGATGATGCGCGAGCGCCGCATGCACGTCGACACCGGCCGAATGGGACTGTGGGGACCGCCGGTCATGGGGCTCGCCTTCGGCTTCGCCTGGACACCGTGCATCGGCCCTATCCTCGGCGGGATCCTGCTCATCGCCTCCGCCCAGGACACGGTCTTGCAGGGAGTCGTCTTGCTCTTCTCCTATGCCATGGGCCTCGGCATTCCGTTCATCATCGCCGGGGTCGGCATGAGCGCGACCTTCAAGGCCATGACCTTCATGAGGAAATACTTGCGGCCCATCAACGTCGCTTCGGGCCTCCTGCTGGCAGTGTTCGGGATCGTGATGATCACCGGCAACCTGACCCGTATCGCCACCTGGATGCTGGACGTGTTCGGAGACACCCCGTTCGGCGACTTCATCAACGAGAGCACGTAGCGGCCGCCGGGGTCCGGTCGGGAGCTTCACCTTCCGTGCCCCGAATCGCTGCTCCGCTAGTACCCTCCGATCCATGCCCGTTGTCCCCGATCGCTCCACCTTTCTCGACCTCGCAGCCGGCCACGGGGTCGTTCCGGTGTCGATGCAGGTTCTGGCCGACCGCGAAACGGCCGTCACCGCCTACGAGAAGCTGGTCGGGGACGATCCGGGGTTCCTCCTCGAGTCTGTCGAGGGAGGCGAGAACTGGGCACGCTGGTCTTTCGTCGGGTGGAACGCCGAGTACACCCTGACCGCCCGCGACGGAGTCTCCAGCCTCGACGACCCGGAGGTTGAGCTGCCCGACGGCAACCCGCTGGAGGTTCTCGAGGGGTTGATCTCCAGGTTGACCGCCGCCCACTACGAAGGGCTGCCTCCCCTCCACACCGGGGCAGTCGGGTGGCTCGGCTACGACGCGGTTCGCTATGTGGAACATCTCCCGAATCGGCCGCCGGACGACCGCCGGCTGCCGGAGATGATGTGGCAGTTCGTCGGGTCGCTCGCCGCCTTCGACCGGCTGGCACAGCGCATCACCCTGGTTCGCAACGTGTTCGTCGGTGACGATCCGGCCGGGCAGTACGACCGGGCCGTCGCCGATCTGGAGGATGCCGCTGCCAGACTCGGCCGGCCGTTCCTCTACGAACCCCGGTCTGCCGGCTGGGAGGCCGCCGTGCCGGCGGCCGGATCGACGCTCGAACGGGATCAGTTCGAACGGGCAGTGCATCGAGCCAAGGAATACATCTTCAGCGGGGATGCCTTCCAGATCGTCATCAGTCAGCGACTCGAAGTGCCGTTCACCGGCGATACCTTCTCTGTCTACAGGGCGCTGCGAATGATCAACCCTTCGCCCTTCTTGTTCTATCACAAGCACCCGGAGGTCACGGTGATCGGCTCGTCCCCCGAGTTGATGACCAGAGTGCGCGACGGTGTCGTCTATTCACGCCCGATTGCCGGCACCCGGCCGCGCGGGGATACGCAGGCCGAAGACGAGCGACTTGCAGAGGAACTTCTGGCCGACCCGAAAGAGCGCGCCGAGCATGTGATGCTCATCGATCTCGCCCGCAACGACGTCGGCCGGGTGTGCGAGTACGGGACTGTGCAGGTCGACGATCTGATGGTGATCGAGCGTTACTCGCACGTCATGCATATCGTATCCGGGGTCTCCGGGAGGTTGCGGCCCGGTATCGGCCCGGTCGACGTCCTGCGCGCAACCTTCCCGCACGGCACGGTTTCCGGGGCGCCGAAAGTCCGTGCGATGGAGATCATCGACGAGCTCGAACCCGTGACCAGAGGGCCGTATGCCGGCGCAGTCGGCTACATCGACTTCTCCGGGAACATCGACACCGCCATTTGCCTGAGAACCGTGGTCGCGGCCGACGGCAAGGCCTGGGTGCAGGCCGGAGCGGGTCTGGTCGCCGACAGCGATCCGGCGGCAGAATACGATGAGACGATGAACAAGGCAGCGGCCGCGCTGGCCGCCATCGCTGGAGCCGCGCATGTCTGAAGCTTCCTTCGGGGACGTGACCGGGGAGTACCTGGCGATCCGCGGGGCGGCCGGACTCGTCGCCGGCCGGCACGAAGCAGTACGCGTACACGGCCCGGACGCAATCACGTTCCTTCAGAGTCTTCTCAGCCAGGACCTCACAGCGCCGTCCGGTTCGATTGTGCGGTCTTTCCTGTTGAGCCCGCAGGGCAAGTTGCGGGCCCTGCTGTGGGTTCTGATCGGGGAGGAGGAGGTCGTTCTGATCACGGACACCGGAACAGCGGAGACGGTGAGGGCCGACCTTCTGCGCTACCGGATCCGGGTCGACGTCGAGATCGAACTCGAGGAACGCCCGGTGTTCGAGCTGCTCGGTCCTTCGTCGGCGGGTGTCTTGAGAGCCGCAGGCCGGGCCCCCGGGGAAGGATGGCGCGAGACGGAAGATGGATGGGTTGCCCGTGCCCCGCTCGGCGGCCTGGACCGCTTCATCTGCGCGGGACTGGACCCGGCAGCCCTGGTCGAACACGGCGCCCTCCGCTGCGGTCATCTCGCCGCAACGGCCGTGCGCATCGAGGCGGGCGAGCCGAAGATGGGTCAGGACGTCGACGAGTCGACGATACCGCAGGAGTCGGGGCTGGTGGCCGACAGCGTCTCGTTCACCAAAGGTTGCTACCTGGGTCAAGAACTGGTGGCCCGCATCGACAGTCGCGGTCATGTCAACCGCTATTTGCGCGGGTTGGTGGTGGGCGAAAACGTGCTGCCGCCTCCGCAGGCCGGAGTCTTCGCCGGCGATCGGGAGGTCGGTGTGGTCGGATCGGTCGCCGAGTCCCTCACGCTGCGCGCACCCGTTGCTCTGGCCCTGGTGAGGCGCGAGATCGAACCGGGGGACGCCGTCGACGTCCGGTGGCATGGTGGAGCAGTCCAAGCCATCGTCCGGGCACTGCCGCTCGATGATTTCACCGTTCTCTGATCCTTTTCGAACAAACCCTGACCACGATGGTGGGCCGAACCGGGTTCGGAAAGGCGCGCGGACCTCTGTGTGCGACGCGAGGATGGAGAATCATGAACAAAGGTTCGGTCCTGCTGATCGAGGACGAGGAGAGCATCGGGGAGATGCTCACCACGGTGTTCGAACGCGAGGGCTTGCGTGTCGTCCATGAGCTGACCGGCGAGGACGGGCTTCGGAGACTCGAGAGGCTCGAGCCTCTCGTCGTGTTGCTCGATCTCAATCTCCCGGGAATGGACGGCGTGGAGATCTGCCGGCGTATCAGGGCGAAGTCGGAGATCCCGGTCATCATGCTGACGGCCAGGGACACCGAGATCGACAAGATCGTGGGCCTGGAGATCGGAGCGGATGACTATGTCACGAAGCCGTTTTCTGCAAGAGAGCTCGTGGCGAGGGTCAAGGCGGTTCTGCGCCGGTCCCAGGGCCGCACCGATGATCGCCGTTTCATCGAGGTGGCCGGCTGGGAGATCGACGGCGGCCGGCGCGAGGTGAGGCCTCCCCAAGGCGATCCGGTTCGTCCCACCGCCAGGGAGTTTGACTTGCTCTGGTATCTGGCCGACCACAAGGGGATGGTCCTGTCGCGGGCGCAGATCCTGGCGGCGGTGTGGGGTTACGACTATTTCGGCGAGACCCGCACTGTGGACGTTCACATCCGGCAGCTGCGCAAGAAGCTGGACGGGATACCGATCGAGACGGTCTGGGGAGTCGGCTACCGGGTCGAGGCAGGCTGAGGCATGCGCCGACGATTCTTCTGGTCGCTCCTCGGTGCGGTCGCCACGACCCTGTTGATCGTCTCTCTGGTCGGGGCCCTGATCACGTTGTCGGTGGTGCGCGCGCAAACCCGCTCGGAGATGGAACGGCAGATCTCCCAGATCGCCGGACTGGTCCAGGACGCCCTCGTTGCCGACGGAGTGGACCTGAGTACCGCCAGGACCCGTGAGCTACTCGCCGAAGGGTCGGCGCCCACGGTGCGCCGCCTGCTGTTCGAGGCCGGCCGGGTAGCCGGACCCGAAGCAGACGTGCGCCTGGTGGCGGTGGCGGCAGACGAGCGCATCATCGGAAACTCTCTCCCGGCCGCGGTGGTTCGACAATTCGACTTCGGTTCGGTCCTGTCCGGAGGAGTCATGGCAGATCGAGTTGCCGATCTCGAAGGCGGGGCCGTCGTGGAGGTGGTCGCCCGGTCGGTCGCCGAAATAGGCCGAACGGGGAGCGTCCTCGCGGTGGTGATGATTCGACAGTCCGACGTCCTCGAGCTCGGCTCCATAGCCCGGCAGATGATCCTGCCGTTGCTGGTCGCGGCCGGCGTGGCGGCGGTGGCGGCCGGCCGTATGTCGAACTGGCTGGTCAAGCGTCTGGCGGACCTCCGGCAAGCGGCCGGCGAGCTGGCGGCCGGTAATCCAGGGGCGCGCGCCCGGGTCGACGGAGCGGATGAGATTGCCGATGTGGCGACTTCGTTCAATCAGATGGCGGACGAACTGGAGGCGACGCGGCAACGTGAACGCGACTTCCTGATGAGCGTCGGGCACGACCTCCGCACCCCGCTCACCACGGTGTCCGGGTACGTCGAGGTACTGGCGGAAGGGGAGGTCGATCCTGCCGAGATCAACCGGATCGCCGGAGTGCTCGACCGGGAAACGGGCCGGCTCAGGCGGCTGATCGAGGATCTCATGCTGCTGGCCAGGCTCGAGTCACGGGAGTTCTCGATTCGTGGGGAACCGGTTGATGTGGTGGCGCACCTGGGTGAGACCATCGAGACCTTTCGAGCACGTGCCGAGGCGGCGCACCTGAACCTCCGGTACGAGCCGGCTGGATCGGGCATCGTCGATATCGATCCCGATCGGCTGGATCAGATCACCGTCAATCTCATTGAGAACGCCCTCAGGTACACACCGGAAGCCGGCCGGGTCATCGTTCGCCTGGCAGTCGATACCGCAACGGTGCGGTTGGAGGTCGTCGACACGGGTGCCGGGATCCATGCTGAAGACCTGCCGCACATCTTCGAGAAGTTCTACGTGGCCAGGAAGTATCGCCGGGTGCGTCCCGAGGGCTCAGGGCTCGGATTGTCGATAGTCAAAGAGATCGTCGAAGCCATGGGCGGCTCCATAGAAGCCGGGACCGATCCGGGTGAGGCCGGCACGACGATAACCGTGGTGCTGCCGGTGTCCTCCCCACCTGCCTCTACGATGTAGACCCTAATGCTCGACAAGATCGTTGCCGCAGTGCACGGGCGGCTCCCCGAGGTCATTTCACAGACCGACGCTCATCGGGCGGCGGCCCGGGTTTCCGACCGCGGGTTCGCGGCCGCACTCTCCGCGCCGGGCATCTCCGTCATTGCCGAGGTCAAGCGCCGTTCACCATCGCGGGGCACTCTGAACGCCGGTCTGGACCCCGCCCGGCAGGCGGCCATCTACGAGCAGGGAGGCGCTGCCGCTATCTCGGTCCTGACCGAGCAAGACCACTTCGGCGGATCGCCGGCCGACCTCGAGGCTGTACGGCTGTCGACGGCGCTGCCGGTGCTGAGGAAGGACTTCATCGTTCATCCCTCGCAGATCTGGGAGTCGGCGGCGATGGGAGCCGACGCGGTTCTGCTGATCGTCGCGATTCTCGACGACCGGACGCTGGGCGGGCTGCTCGCCGAGGCGCACGAGGCCCGCTTGCCCGCCCTGGTGGAGGTTCATTCTGCGGAGGAAGCCGCCCGGGCGGTCGCCGCCGGGGCCGGGATCATCGGGGTGAACAACCGCGACCTCACTACGTTTGAGGTCGATCTGGCCACTGCCGAGAGGCTGGCTTCCCGGATCGAGGGCCCGTCGATTCGCGTCGCCGAGAGCGGGATTCACACTCCGGCCGATGTGAGGAGAATGGCACAGGCCGGATACGACGCAGTGCTGGTGGGGGAGAGCCTCGTCCGGTCCGCCGACCCCGCCGCGTTGATCGGCCGATTCCTGACGGCGGCCGGCTGATGTGGGTGAAGATATGCGGATTGAGCCGCGCCGCGGATGTCGAGGCGGCGGTGGAGGCCGGCGCCGATGCCGTCGGCTTCGTTCTGGCCGAATCGCCGCGCCGGGTGTCGCCCGAGACGGCCCGCAGGCTCGGGGAGGGCCTCACCGTTCAGCGGGTGCTCGTCACCGTCGATGCGCGGCCCGAGCAGTTGATGAGATGGGTTGCGGCTACCGGGGCAACCGGCGTGCAACCACACGGCCTCCATTCCGCAGATGCCGGAAGTGCCGCGATCTCCGAGGGTCTACTCGTTCTCCATCCGGTGCGGGTTCGGTCCCGGGTCGACCTCGGTGAGGTCCCGGCCGGCCGGATTCCGCTGCTCGACACGTTTGAACCGAACCGTCACGGTGGCTCCGGGTCGTCTTTCGATTGGGACCTGATCGGGCCTGCCGACCGCGACTTCGTACTAGCCGGGGGATTGAACTCCGAGAACGTCGCCGGGGCGATCGCCCGGGTTTCACCGTGGGGTGTTGACGCCTCATCCGGCCTAGAGTCTGCGCCCGGTGTGAAAGATCCCGAACTCATCAGAGAGTTCGTGAGGGAGGCCAAGAAGAAATGAAACTGGAACGACCCGACGACCGAGGCCGATTTGGCGAGTTCGGAGGACGGTTCGCTCCGGAGACGTTGATGCCGGCCCTCGAAGAACTCGAGAAGGCTTTTGAGTCCGCATGGTCGGACCGGGCGTTCAGGGATGAGCTCGACCGTTTGCTCCGGGACTTCGTCGGCAGGCCGACCCCGATTTTCGAGGCGCAGCGCCTCAGTGCCCGGTTGGGGGTGCGGATCCTGCTCAAGCGCGAGGATCTGGCGCACACCGGTGCTCACAAGATAAACAATGCTCTCGGACAGGCGCTTCTGGCCCAAAGAATGGGAAAACCCCGCATCATCGCCGAGACGGGTGCCGGGCAGCACGGTGTGGCCACCGCCACCGCGGCGGCGCTTCTCGGACTGGAGTGTGAGGTCTTCATGGGCGAGAAGGACATCGAGAGGCAGGCCCTCAACGTCTACCGCATGGAGATGCTCGGAACCAGGGTCACCGCGGTGACCAGCGGCGCCGGCACGCTCAAAGACGCCGTCAATGAGGCTATGCGCGACTGGGTGGGCACCGTGGAGAGCACCCATTACGTGATCGGGTCAGTGGTTGGGCCGCATCCGTTCCCGTGGATGGTTCGAGAGTTCCAGCGGATCATCGGCGACGAGTCCCTCGAGCAGCTGGGCGATCAGCTTCCGGACGTGGTGGTTGCCTGCGTCGGGGGCGGTTCGAACGCCATCGGCATGTTCTACCCGTTCGCCGGCATGGGCGTCGAGCTCGTCGGGGTGGAGGCAGCAGGCGAAGGTATCGCCACCGGCCGCCACGGCGCTTCACTGACCGAAGGTTCGCCGGGCATCATCCACGGGACCCGGACCTTTCTATTGCAGGACTCCGACGGCCAGGTGCAGGAAGCACACTCGATTTCGGCAGGACTCGACTATCCCGGGGTCGGCCCCGAGCACGCCTACTTCCAGGAGCTCGGCATCGCTCGCTACGTTTCGATCACCGACGAGGAGTCGCTGGCCGGCGTTCGGTTACTGGCCCAGACCGAAGGAATCATCCCCGCACTCGAATCGGCGCACGCCATCGCCTGGATTGAGAAGGCGGCTGCCCAGCTGACGGGCAAAACCGTCCTCGTCAATCTCTCGGGCCGCGGCGACAAGGACGTACAGCAGATTGCAGAGGTGACGGCGTGAGCGCCGAAAGACTCAGTTCAATGTTCGCCGCCACCCGGGCGCGGCGCGGAACTGCGCTGCTTCCCTTCATGACGGCCGGATTGCCCGATCCGGGTCACGCCGTCGACATGTTCGAGGCGATGGCAGCGGCCGGGGCCGACGGCTTCGAGGTGGGGATTCCGTACTCGGATCCGCTGATGGACGGGCCGACCATCCAGGAGGGCGGAGCCCGGGCTCTCGCGGCGGGTGTCGGCCTCAGCGAAGGCCTGGAAATCGCCGGTCGGGTCGTGGCCCGCACCGGATTGCCGGTGATGGTCATGACCTATGCGAACGTGATCGCGCAGGCGGGTCCGGATGAGTTCGCGCGCCGCGCCGCCGATCACGGTGTGAGCGGGGTGATCGTGGCCGACCTCCCGCTGGAAGAAGCCGGCTTCGTCAAGAGCGCAGTGGAGCGCGCCGGTCTGGGCATGGTGCTGTTCGCCGCGCCGACGACCACCGACGCCCGGTTGCGTCTTATCGTCGATGCCGATCCTGCCCTCATCTACGGAGTTGCCGAGGTGGGCGTAACCGGCGAACGCGTGGAGGCCAGCAGCCGGGCCGCCGATCTAGCCCATCGGGTGAGAGCACTAACCAGGACACCGCTGGTGATGGGGGTCGGTATCTCCACCCCTGCGCACGCGGCGGCCATCGCCGGGATCGCCGACGGGGTCATCGTGGGCTCCGCCCTGGTGCGCCGGGTATTGGAAGCAACCGGCCCGAAAGAAGCAGCAAACTCGCTGTCCGCGGCAGTGGCCGCATTCAGGGAAGTGCTCTGAACTCGCGACTCGCGACGAGGAACTCGCGACCGGTTCGCAACGGTCACCCGTCTGAAACTTGGACCGTTCCAGCCGGGAGTGGGGAGTGGGGGGATGCGGCGAAGATCGATCCAGGATCCGGGTGACCGTTGCCCTTTCAGGATACTCCTATTCCCGTCTTGCGGGTGGACCGGCGCCACGGCTGAAGTGGCGGGTTGTGCCCGCGCGTGCTCTACACTGCACGCCGAGCCGGGGTGGCGAAATTGGCAGACGCGATGGACTCAAAATCCATTGGACCTTGGTCCGTGCGGGTTCAAGTCCCGCCCCCGGCACTAGCCCGCGTGATCGCCGCCAAGCGAGTCCTGATGTCCCGCATCGAACAGAGAATCTTTCAGATCAACGAGCAACTCGCCGAACTCGTCGGGGAAGAGGAGCGAGTGTTCGAGGAACTCCAGTTCCACCGCCATATCAACGACGACGCACAACGCGACGCCCTCGTCTCAGATCATCCGGAGGACCGGGCGCTGGCGAGGCAGACCGGCGCCGACGTGGCCAGATTCGAGCGGGCGGTCGAAGAGGTACGGGCCCGCAGGGCGAGGCTGGAGGAGAAGCGGCGGAAACTCTTCGACAAGCTCCGGGACCTATGATCATGGTTCATGCCGACCCTCGCACTTCTCGACGGCCATAGTCTGGCCTACCGGGCGTTCTACGCGCTTCCCGACGACCTTGCCACGCGGTCGGGTCAAGTCACCAACTCCGTCTACGGTTTCGCCAGGATGCTGGTCCGGTTGCTCAAAGACCACGCGGTGGATGGTTTGGCCGTTGCCTGGGACACCGGCAGGCAGACGTTCCGTACCGAGGAGTATCCGGAATACAAGGCGCAGCGCGACAGGGCGCCGGACAGTTTTCGCAGTCAACTGCCCCTGATCGATGAGGTCCTCGACGCGCTGGGGATCACCCAGTTCCGTATGCCGGGTTACGAAGCAGACGACATCATCGGCAGCGTGGCGAAGTCTGCGGCCGGTCGGGGGTGGGACGTTCTGATAGTCACAGGCGACCGTGACGCTTTCCAGTTGGTCGACGAACGTGTGAAGGTCGTCTACACACGCCGGGGAATCTCGGACATCGTGATGGCGGATGCCGATTGGGTGAGGGAGAAATACGGGATAGGCCCTTCCCAGTATGTGGATTATGCGGCGCTCCGCGGCGATCCGTCTGACAATCTGCCGGGTGTGCCCGGTGTGGGGGAGAAGACTGCCTCACGCCTGGTCGCGTCGTACGGCACCCTCGCAGCCATCTATGAGCATCTCGACGAAATGACGCCGAAGCTGCGCGACAACCTGGAAGCCGCCAGGGAGCAGGTCTTTCTCAATCAACACCTGATGCAGCTGGTTCTGGATCTGGAGACCGGTTCGTCCCCCGACGCCCTCGAGTGGACGAACTGGGACATCGAGCGCTTGAAGGAACTCTTCCAGAGCCTCGAGTTCAGCTCGCTGCTCGAGGAGCTGATGGTGGTTCATCCCGAAGGTGCGCCGGTGGTCGAGCCGCTGGACGTCGAGGTCGTCGTTCCGCCCCGGGGCAGCATCGCCGCGCTGCTGCGTGGCCTGGACCGGATTGCCTTCGATCCGCTGTACGACGGCGGCGAGCTCGCCGGCATCGCAGTGGTGGTCGACGATCGAACGGCCGCGTTCTTGTCGGTGGACCGGATCGAGGAGTGGAGCCAGGCTCTGAGCGACGAGAGCGCGCCGAAGATCGTCCACGACGGGAAACGGTTTGTTCGGGAGATGATGGCCCGAGACATCGCCGTCAGGGGTGTCCAGGTCGACACAGCCCTGGCCGCCTACCTGTGTGATCCGACTTCCCGCTCTTTCGATCTGCGGGATCTGGCGGATCAGTTCCTCGGTATCGAGGTCGAGTCGCCCGACAAGGAGGAGCCGGGAGTAGTGCAGGGCGCATTCGATTTCTCCGGAGGCCCGGACCTGGAGGGCGCCGGCCGGAGGGCGATGGCCCTGAGCCGGGTGGCGGACGTGCTGATCGAGCAGCTCGAGGAACGGAGCGAACGTTCCCTGTTCGACGAAGTGGAGATGCCGCTGGTCGGCGTGCTGGCGCGCATGGAGGCACGCGGCGTCCGGATCGACCGCGAATACCTGGAGGAGCTGGGAAACGACCTGCGCAAGCAGCTCGCCGATCTCGAGGTCTCCATTCACGAGGAGGCAGGCGGCCCGTTCAACATCAATTCGACGCTGCAGCTGCGCGAGGTGCTGTTCGACCAACTCGAGTTGCCGGTTCTGAAGAAGACGGCCAAAGGAACGCCCTCGACCGATGCCTCGGTGCTGAAGAAGCTCGCCGATGCGCATCCGATCGTGGCGCACCTCTTACGCTACCGGGAACTCGAGAAGCTTCGCTCGACCTATGTCGACGGCTATCTGCCGCTCATCGCCGCAGATGGACGCATTCACACTTCGTTCAATCAGATCGCGGCGGCAACGGGCAGGCTCTCCTCCGACAATCCCAATCTCCAGAACATCCCCGTGCGATCTGAATCCGGCATGCTGATCCGGCGGGCGTTCGTTCCCCGCCGGGGATGGACCTTCGTGGTTGCGGACTACTCGCAGATCGAACTCCGGATCCTGGCGCATCTCAGCGGCGATCCCGGCCTGCTCGAAGCGTTCATGAACAACCTGGACATTCACACCGCAACCGCGGCACGGGTTTTCGAACGAGATCTGGAGGACGTCCCGCAAGAGCTGAGGAGGCGGGCGAAGGCGATCAACTTCGGGTTGCTGTACGGGATGGAGGCCTTCGGTCTGGCCGACCGTCTCGAAATCAGCCGGGATGAAGCCACAGAACACATCGACGCCTATTTCGCGCAGTTCCCGGATGTGCGGGCTTTCATGGACTCGGTCGTCGCAGATGCCAAACGGCTCGGGTACACCGAGACGATGTTCGGCAGACGCCGCTACCTTCCCGAACTCAAGAGCGATAATTTCCGCATCAGGCAGATGGGGGAGCGGATGGCGTTGAACGCTCCCATCCAGGGGGCGGCCGCCGACATCATCAAGAAGGCAATGGTGGAACTCGACGACCGGCTGGCTGCGATGGAGTCGGCCATGCTGCTGCAGATTCACGACGAGTTGGTCCTCGAAGTACCTCCCGAGGAGATCGAGTCGGCCACCGAACTGATGGTGTCGACGATGGAGAACATCGTTGAGCTCTCCGTGCCGCTGCGGGTGGATGTGTCGAGCGGGTCCAATCTGGCGGAGTGCAAGAGTTGAGCCGGCGCGAGCACAATCCTGGGACTAATTGCCAGACAGGGGATCTCGACTAGGGCGCTCGAGTTGTCCGTGATACACTCTTTTCGCCTCGCGCTATCTTGCCGCGGGAGCAATCTCTCTCGGAGGAAACACAACCACCCATGACGACCGAAAACGAATCCGCGCCTATCGCCGACGAGGCGAGCGACGCGGTGGCCGACCTCGAACCGGAAACTCCGGCGGCCATAATCGACCAGACGACCGATGAGCCCGTGGCGCCAGACGCCGCCGACGAAGCAGCTGAGGAGGAGACGGCATCAACCGTCACCGAGTCTGCCGTTGAAGAGGCACCTGCCGAGCCAGTCACCGAAGATGCCCCCGTTGGGGCTGTCGCGGAGACCGCTGCGGAGGAGACGCCCGCAGAGCCCGCGGCCGAAGACGCCCCGGTTGAGGCCGTCGTCGAGGAAGTCGCCGAGACGGCTCCCGAAGCCGAGGAACCCATCGTCAAGAAGTCGACTCCGATCGTCGCCAAAACCGTCGGTCAGCTGCCCGACGACATTGCCGACGACTTCATTGCCGCACTGGAGCACACGGTGCTCGAGTTCTCCGAGGGCGATATCGTCGAAGGCACCGTTGTGAGCATCGATCAGAACGAAGTTCTCGTCGACATCGGCTACAAGTCCGAAGGTGTCATTCCGGTATCCGAGTTGTCCATTCGCAACAACGTGGACCCCGCCGCGGTGGTTACGCCGGGCGAGCGCATCGAAGCGGTCGTGCTCGACAAAGAAGACGACGAAGGTCGCCTCATCCTCTCCAAGAAGCGCGCCCAGTACGAGCGCGCCTGGGGTCGCATCGAGTCGATCACCAACGAGGGCGGCACCGTCACCGGTCCCGTGATCGAGGTCGTCAAAGGCGGTCTGATCGTCGATATCGGTCTACGCGGATTCCTGCCGGCCTCGCTCGTCGAGTTGCGCCGGGTGCGCGATCTCGACCAGTACGTAGGTCAGGACATCGAAGCGAAGGTCATCGAACTGGATCGGAATCGCAACAACGTCGTGTTGTCCCGCCGGGCCTTCCTCGAGGAAGCTCAGGCCGAGCAACGCCAGGCTTTCCTCGATGAGCTGGCAGTGGGCGAGATCCGGCCGGGTGTCGTTTCGTCGGTCGTCAACTTCGGTGCGTTCGTGGACCTTGGGGGAATGGACGGACTCGTGCACGTCTCCGAGTTGTCCTATCAGCACGTCAACCATCCTTCCGAGGTTGTGAAGGTCGGCGACGAGGTGATGATCAAGGTACTGGAGGTCGATCTGGATCGTGAGCGGATCTCCCTGTCGGTCAAGCAGACCCAGGATGACCCGTGGGAAGCCTTCTCGAGAGAGCACGAGGTGGGATCGGTTGTCGACGGAAACGTGACGAAGACCGTTCCGTTCGGAGCGTTCGTGTCGGTCGGCGAAGGTGTCGAAGGCCTCGTGCACGTTTCGGAGATCGCCGCGCACCGCGTCGAGTCCCCGGAGCTCGAGCTTTCAATCGGCCAGCCGGTGAAAGTCAAGGTCACCGAGATGGACGAGAGTCGCCGTCGCGTGAGCCTCTCCATCAAGCAGGCCTCGCCGGATTGGCAGGATCGTCCGCAGCCGGCGGCCGCTCCGCCCCGGGAGCCGCGCCGTCGCGCACCCGAGCGTCGCGAGTTCGAGCGGGAGGCCGAGACGACCGAAGAACGATCATTCAACGTAGATTCGAGTCTTGAGGCTATCCTGCAAGAATTGAAAGAACGTGGGATAGGCCGTCGCTAGAAAACACGGCTTGACAATCTCACGATCTGTGGCAGCCTCGGTACTTATAGTGGGCGTCGGGGAGGCCGGGTAATGACGACTCTGCGACGACAGGGGGATTCTGTGTTAGGTAACGGTTCGGTACCTACGAACCCGGCGTTGCCGCGCGTTGTCCCATTCACTGAAATAACGGTGGGGTCAATGCCCTTCGATAGACCTCACGATGTAAGGAGCTTCAATGGGTAGACGGACACTCGTACTGGTGGTTGCGCTGCTGCTCGCAGCCGTCGCCACGTTTGCCGTGTACAACTTCCTCTCCAACGTTGAAGAGGAAGCAAGACAGGACCGAGCGTACGTCGAGGTCTTTGTAGCAGCGGATGATCTATCGGAGGGCACTCAGGGAAGTGCGGTTCTGGAGCAGATACGGTATGTGCTGAGAGAAATCGAAGCCGTGAATTACTGTGAACCGGAAGAAGCGTGCGACCCGGGAACACTGGACGCCAACAAGGTTATCGGGAACATCGACCAACTGAATGCCGCGCTGCGCAACCGTGTTGCGGCGGGTCCGATTTCCCGTGGTCAGGTACTGACCACCGACCAGTGGGTTGAGATCACAACCGAGATCCAACCCCTGGCCGGGCGCATCTCGGAGGGCAAAGAGGCGATCACCGTGTTCGTCAGCGCCGAGCGCGGCGTGTACGGCTTCATCGAACCCGGCGACCGTGTCAATGTGATCGTCTCGATGGACCTGGAACTCGAAGTCCCGGTCGGGGAAGAACTGGTCATCGGCGAGGTTCAGCCGACGCCTGATGAGACCGGACCGACTCCTGTGACTGAAACGAATACCGTCACGAAGGCCTTCACCCGATACGTTCTGCAGGGCCTTCCGGTGCTGGCGATCGGTCAGGAAGTGAAGCCGGACGAGGACGCTCCGGTCGAGATAGTCGCCCCGACCACTGCTGCGGAGGGCGAGGCTGCTCCCGCCGCCGAGCAGGCCCCCGGCAACATCGTTCTGACCCTCGAACTGACACCGGATCAGGCCGAGAGAATGGTCTTTGCACAAGAAAACGGATCCGTCTGGCTCACGCTGGTACCGCCGAGCTTCATCGCGGTCTCCGATCAGCCCACCGAGGGCGTGACGGTTGAGAAGTTGTTCGGACCCGAATACGGGTTCCTGACCAAGCTGTTCCCGTTCCTCGCCGACCTGGAAGAGTTGCTCGCAGAAGAATGACAACAGACTACGACTGGGATCAATTCGGGATTCTCATCGTCGATGACGACGACGAGTTCCTAGACGAGGCAAAGCGGGTGTTCGACGGTCGCGTTCCGACCGCGCGCACGCTGGCCGATGCGCAACGCGCCGTTGAAGCGGGGGACACTGCTCTCGTCTTGTTGGGGCCGTCGCATGCACACGAGGCCGGGATCAAAGCTGCCACGCTCCTGCAGGAAATCGACCCCGACATCTCGCTCGTTCTGGTGGCAGGTACCGTTACCGCCCCGCTGCTGCGTGCCGCCCTCAGGGCCGGCCTCACCGATGTGATCGAGGCGCCGGTTTCGGCAACGAAACTGGCGGAGATCCTCGATCAGGTAGAGAGCCGCCCGCAGCGCAAGCCGGCGGTCGGGGCGGTGGAGCCGTATGCGCCGACCGGACCCCGTGAAGGGCGCATCATCACGGTCATGTCGGCCAAGGGTGGAAGCGGCAAGACCGTCATGGCGACGAACCTCGCCATGTTGCTGGCCCAGAACCACGACCCCAAGCGAGTCGTGGTGGTCGACGCGGATCTTCAGTTCGGTGACGTTTGTCTCGTGTTGCAGCTCGAGCCGAGACTGACCGTGGTCAACGCCGCTCAGGAAATCCACCGGTTGGACAACGCCTTGCTGGATTCGCTGCTGACGAAGCATCCCACCGGGATGAGTGTCCTGGCCGCCCCGCTGGAGCCGGCATTCGCCGACGAGATATCAACGGCGTCGATGGTGGAGATCCTCGGCAGGCTGCGCACCATGTTCGATTACGTGATCGTCGATACGGCCTCCTTGCTCGACGAGCTGCTTCTCTCGCTGCTCGAACGAGCCGATGAGGTCCTGTTCGTGGTCGATATGGATCTGCCGAGCGTCAAGAACGCCAAGCTGGCACTGGAGACCCTGCGCCTCTTGAAGTTCCCCTCGGCCAAGATCCAGCTGATTCTCAATCGGTCCAACGCCAAAGCGCGCTTGGACGAGAAGGAGATCGAGAAGTCATTGAAGATGAAGATCTCGGCGAGCGTTCCTTCCGATGGTCTCGTCCCTGCTTCCGTCAACGAAGGCCGTCCGGTCGTCGAGAGCGCTCCGAAGTCCAAGGTGGCCAAGGGTTTCGAAACCGTATACAACCTGGTGGCAGGGCCGACATCCGAGTCAAGTCGGGCGTCAAAGCGCCGATGGATATAGCGTGATCATCTGCGCACCCCCAAGGAGGATCTAGATCATGGCGTCGCTGTCTGAAAGAGTCGCAGCTGCCAAGCAAACGGGCGTGACGTTCGACTCGCAGCGCGAGAGCGCCTTCCGCGAGTTGCGCGGCAAGCTGCATTTCCGCATCGTGGAGGAGCTTGGCCCCACGCTGTACGACCGGCAGATGAGTGACGCGGAGCTGCGTTTGCGTGTCATGGAGATGCTCGAATGGGCGGTCGATCAAGAAGAGAGCGTTCCGCTGTCGAGCGCCGACCGTTCCCAGCTTCTCAATGAGATCGCATCCGATGTTCTCGGTTACGGCCCGATCGACCCCCTTCTCAACGATCCGGACGTCACCGAGGTCATGGTCAACGGTCCCCACAGCGTCTACGTGGAGCGCGACGGCAAGCTCGCCCGCACCGACGTGCGGTTCGTCGACGATGTCCACCTGCGTCGAATCATCGACAAGATCGTCGGCCAGGTCGGCCGGCGGGTGGATGAGGCGACCCCGCTGGTCGACGCTCGTCTACCGGACGGTTCCCGTGTCAACGCGGTCATTCACCCGCTGGCGATCGGTGGACCGTTCCTCACCATCCGTAAGTTCTCCGTCGACCCGTTGCAGGAAGAAGACCTGGTTCGTTTCGGGTCCTTGAGTCAGAAGACGGCCGACTTCCTGCGCGCCTGCGTGGAGGGTCGGTTGAACATCATCATCAGCGGCGGTACCGGCTCCGGTAAGACGACCACCCTCAACGTGGCTTCGTCCTACATTCCCGAAACCGAGAGAATCGTCACCATCGAGGACGCCGCCGAGCTGCAGCTCCACCAGGAGCATCTGCTCAGCCTCGAGTCCCGGCCTCCCAACCTGGAAGGTCAGGGCATGATCGCCATCCGTGACCTCGTCCGGAACTCGTTGCGCATGCGTCCGGACCGCATCGTCGTCGGCGAGGTTCGAGGTGGCGAGGCGCTCGACATGTTGCAGGCCATGAACACCGGCCACGACGGGTCGCTGACCACGGTCCACTCGAACTCACCGCGGGACACCCTGTCCCGAATCGAGACGATGGTCCTAATGGCGGGTTTCGACTTGCCGGTGCGGGCGATTCGCGAACAGATTTCTTCGGCTGTCGACCTCATCGTCCACATCGCCCGTCTGCGCGACGGCACCCGTCGTGTGACCCATGTGACCGAGGTGGAGGGCATGGAGGGCGACATCATCACTCTTCAGGATCTCTTCTTGTTCGACTTCGGCATGGGCGTTGACGAGGACGGCAAGTACCTGGGACGCCTGAAGGCGACGGGCATCCGGCCGAGCTTCAGCGACCAGCTCTCCGACATCGGCATCCGCCTGCCGGGCGACCTCTTCGATCCCGAACCGTTCGCCCGCCGGTCCGATCAGTTCTCAATGGGACGGTAGCCATCAAGAGACTTCTTGCCGTCGGCCTCGTTGCGGTTCTCCTGGCACCGGCCGGGCTTCCGGCGATGGCGCAAGACCAGGAAGCCTCCGTCGACATCCTCGACATCAACGTGGGCCGTTACGACGAAGACGGCCGCGTCACCATGGTCGTCGAGTTCCGCAATATCACAGGTCTCGACTCGGACGAGATCGTGGTCACCGAGAACGGTGAACCCGTTGAAACCGTCGAGGTCGAGTCCATTTCAGAGTCGACCGTCCGGGTTGGGGTGGTGCTGGTCATCGACGTGAGCGGAAGCATGGCCGGCGACCCGATCGATGCGGCAAAGGCGGCCGCATCCAACTTCGTCCGCAACAAGCGTGACCAGGACTTCATCGCCCTCCTCACCTTCGGCGACGAGGTCAACGTTCTCTCTGCCTTCAGGAACGAACCGGCCGAGCTGCTCCGCCTGATCGGCACCCTGGAAGCAGGCGGGAATACCGCTCTCTACGACGGCGTCATTCGCGCCGCGAACATGTATCAGGGAGAGGCGGCGGAGTTGCAGCCGCACCTGATCATCCTGACCGATGGCGCCGACGACGGTTCCGAAGCCGTTGCGGACGATGTGCTCGCCGTCCTTGGTTCACCGGATGCGCCGCGGGTGTTCGGCATCGGGCTCGAGTCGCCGACGTTTGATCCGGGCCCGTTGCAGAGCTTCACTGCGGCTACCGACGGCCTCTACCTCGCCACCTCGGACCCAACCGAACTGAACACCCTGTACGACCAGATTCAGCGGGAACTGGACAACAAGCTGGTTCTTCGTTTCAACGCTTCGACGAAGAGCCCGGGCGACGT
>DATIPS010000005.1 GCA_035471805.1 Acidimicrobiia bacterium
TGTCGCGCAGAACGCGGCGTACATTTCCGACCCGGTTTGGAGCAGAGCCAGATTCTCCACGAAGTACGTCACACCGTCGATTTGGTCGTCGGTGAGTGTTGGCCCGAAAGCCGGCATCGCTCCTTCGCCTTCCGAAATAACCAGGCGGATGCCATCAAAAGACCCCTCCTCAGCGACGAGGGCCGGACCGATACCACCCTCCCCGCTGGCACCGTGACACGGGGCACACTGTTGCGCGTAGGTCGTGGTAGCGGCAAGGCGACCGGTGAGGCTCGAAAGCGCCAGAGTTGTGGCTTCGTCGAGAGTGTTCTGGAAGGCCGGCATGGCGCCGCGACCCTCACGAATAAGCTGAAGTCTATCGACAGCCGACATTGTTGAGGCGATCAGCGATGGTCCGATTCCACCCTCGCCTTCAAGTCCGTGGCACGGCGAGCATTGCTGGGCGAAAACCACCTCCTCATCGGGCAGTTGCACGGCGAGGACCGTCCGAAATCCGCCTGCAGGACTGGTGACTGCTGCGGCGGGCGGTCCCTCCGGCAGCGTGAGAGCGGCGACGGCTAGGGCGCTTCCCACGAATACCGCCGCGAGCGTCGTGGTCATCGTTTTCGTCGAGTCGCGCATCCCGCCTCCCGACCTCGATTCTGATTCGGGTCCAAGCCCGGTGCCAGTTGCCGTTACTCTACCGGGATGTGTGCATGGCATGTCGCTGCACCTTGCTAGAAGTCTTATCGATTTGCCCGCATTCTGAACGTTGTCACACGCCCGGCTTTACACTGGAGTCAGACGCTCCGTATACTTGCGCCACCGTCCGAACCCCCCAATAGGGGTGTAGCTCGAAGTTGGTTAGAGCGCCGGTCTCCAAAACCGGAGGTTGGGGGTTCGAGTCCCTCCACCCCTGCTAGAAATCTGAGGAACAAGAAGACTATGAATCGAGAGATGCGCCGGCTCCAGGAAGCCGAGGAGCGACGAGCGAAGAAGCGGGGCCGCGCCCCACAAAAACGCCGCGCCCGGCAGGCGTCCGGTGAACGAGTACCGCTGTGGAAACGTCTATGGACGTTCCTCGGCGAAGTCAGAATCGAGCTGAAGCGCGTGTCGTGGCCGAGCCGTACCCAGATGGTTGCGTTCACGACCGTTACCTTGATAACGACCACCGCCGTCACCCTCTATATCTTCGGACTCGACTTCGGATTCGGCGAAGCGATCCTCTGGCTCCTCAAGCGCGGAACCTGACGATGACGATTGCTCAAACCCCGGAAGAGGCTTCGATCGACACGGCTGCCGAAGTGGCAGCAGAAGTCGAGGACCCGGTCGTGGCTACCGAGCAAGCGACACCGGCCGACGACTCGGCCGCCGGAGATGCAGAAGCAGCGGAAGCGGTCGCAGCCGAGGACGCGCAACCTGCAGACAAGGTCGTCGTCAAAGAGGTGCCGCTGAGTCCGTTCGACCTGCCGGGCGACTGGTACGTCATTCACTCGTACTCCGGCTATGAGAACAAGGTGAAGCTGAATCTCGAGACCCGCTCCAAGTCGATGCACATGGAGGACCTCATCTACGAGGTTGTCATTCCGATGGAAGACGTGGTCGAGATCAAGAACGGCAAGAAGGTCACCGTTCCGCGGAAGATGTTCCCCGGCTACATCCTCGTTCGCATGCACCTCGACGACGACTCCTGGTACGCGGTGCGCAATACGCCGGGGGTGACCGGCTTCGTGGGATCGGCCAACAAGCCGGTTCCCCTTGCCCGTCGTGAAGTCGAGCGCTTCCTCGGCGTCAAGGAAGAGGAAGACAAGAAGGCGCCTCGCTACAAGCCTTCCTGGGAGATCGGCGACAGCGTTCGAGTGCAAACCGGACCCTTCGCCGACTTCAACGGTGTCATCGAAGACATCAACCTCGATCAGTCGAAGGTCGTGGTGTTGGTCAATATCTTCGGTCGTGACACTCCGGTCGAGCTGAACTTCGAGGACATCATCAAGAATTAGGTGGCAGGAACCCGGGCTTTCGAGTCCCGGAACGTGGCACCTGGAACCAGACACGACAACTTTAGGAATCAACGTGGGCAGAAAAAGATTAGTGACGGTACTGAAGCTGCAGATCCCGGCGGGACAGGCAAGCCCTGCTCCTCCCGTGGGCCCTGCACTCGGCCAGTACGGCGTCAACATCATGGACTTCGTCAAGGCATACAACGATGCCACATCGGCGCAGATCGGGACGATCGTTCCCGTCGAGATCTCGATCTTCGAGGATCGGTCGTTCTCGTTCGTGACGAAGACGCCTCCGGCCGCCGTCTTGCTCCGGCAAGCAGCGCGTATCGAGAAGGGTTCTCCGGAGCCCCATATGCAAAAGGTTGGATCGGTCACGCGGGCCCAGGTTCGCGAGATCGCGGAGACCAAGATGGTCGACCTCAACGCCAACGACATCGACGCGGCGATGAAGATCGTCGAAGGCACGGCCCGTTCCATGGGTCTCTTGGTCGAGGGCTAGATCCCTCGACCTTCTGGAGCCCGCCTGCGTCGGGTTCCGGGGGTCGGAAATGACGGGGCGCCGCGGAGGCACCCGCGCCGGCATTGCCGGCACCCTCTCCCGTAAGGGGGAGAGCACAGGAGCGGATATATAGGAATGGGAGGTCTCGCAACAGGCGGGGCCGCTGGAACCACAGGAGAGAGAGAATGCCCAAGCACGGCAAGCGGTATCAGGAATCCGCGAAGCAGTTCGACAAACAGACCTCGTACAACCCGCAGGAAGCGATCGACCTCGTCCGGTCGATGGCCAACGCCAAGTTCGATGAGACCGTCGATGTGGCGTTCAAGCTCGGAATCGATCCCCGGCAGGCAGACCAGCTGGTACGTGGAACGGTGAGCCTTCCGCACGGAACCGGTCAGACCATTCGCATCGCAGTCTTCGCCCAGGCAGACAAAGCGCGCGAAGCCGAAGCCGCAGGCGCTGACGTCGTGGGTGGCATGGAGCTCGCCGCCGAGATCGCCGAAGGACGCGACCTCGATTTCGATCTCGCGATCGCCACTCCGGACATGATGGCCGAAGTCGGGAAGCTCGGGCGGGTCTTGGGCCCGCGCGGCCTGATGCCGAATCCCAAAGCAGGCACGGTGACAGTCGATGTCGCCAAAGCCGTTCAGGAGTTCAAAGCCGGCCGTATCGAGTATCGGAACGACCGCTTCGGAAACGTCCACGTGCCGGTCGGCAAAGCATCATTCGAAACCGACGCGCTTCTCACCAACCTCGGAGCCCTGGCCGGCGAACTGCACAGGGTCCGGCCTGCTTCCGCCAAGGGCCGTTACTTCCGTCATATCTCCGTCTCATCAACGATGGGTCCAGGCGTGAAGATCGACCCGGCCACCATGGATGATCTGATCGCTGCCAGCAGGTAGCTGGTAGTCGCGAGTCGCGAGTTCAGTAGAGGGCGGCCTCGGGCCGCCCTCTCTTTTTCTTTCTCACGACGAGGAACCCGCGATGCTTTTCCTACTCGCGACGAGGAACCCGCGATGCTTTCTCTTACTCGCGACGAGGAACTCGCGACTCGCGACGTAACTGCGAGAACTCGCGACTCGCGACGAGATTACGGAGAGAGAGGGGGTTCCGCTGAGAGCGCCGATGCTGCTCGGTCGGCGCGGGCCGGGCCGACGGCCGTCAAGTATGTCGCCGCCGTGGGTCACCCTCCTTGCGACGGTGGCAGGGTAGGGGCTGCACGCGTCGCCGGGTTTCACCCGGGCCGATCTCAGTTGCGGATGAGGGCGGTCAGGTCAACCCACCCGTCGTTACGAAACCCCCTTTGGGTATCTCTCCGTGATCGCACTATCGCGCACAAAGGAGATCTAGTCCAGGGGTACCGCGGAGAGTGGGGAGACTCGCGCGGCCTTGTCGCGGGTAGCGGGTGGCGAGTGGCCGGTGTGCACTCGCGACTAGCAACTCGCGACGACTCTGCGAACTTGCCGTTCTGCGAACCACGTCATAGAGTCGCGTCCAACAACTCCATACCTCGGTCCAGAGACCGCCGGTGCCGGAAGGCTGAAAGGGTTCGCCCGCCTGCGTAGGCCCCCCTCCAACAAGAGGTCCCTTGTCTCCCATGACCGAGGGACCTTGTTTCATGTGAGGAGGAGTACACATGCCGAGACCTGAGAAGGTCCAAGCAGTTGAGGAAATCAAGGAGCGTCTCGAAAACGCTGAGGCGACCTTCTTGACCGAGTATCGGGGCTTGTCCGTGAACGAGCAGCAAGAGCTGCGTCGTAGTCTGCGGGCAGCCGGCGCCGAGTACAAGGTCGTGAAGATGTCGCTGGCTCGCCGCGCCGCCGAAGAACTGGGACTCGATGATTTCACCGAGTCGATGATCGGACCGACGGCCATTGCGTTTGCGATCACCGATCCGGTTCCGGTTGCCAAAGCACTGAAGGACTTCGCCAAGGACCACGAGCGCCTGGTGCTCAAAGTCGCGCTGATGTCCGGCAAGTTGCTGGCGCCGGAGCAGGTCAGCAAGCTCGCAGATATCGAGCCGCGCGACGTGTTGCTCGGCAAGATCGCAGGAGCAGCCAAAGCACCGCTCGCCAAGATGGCAGGCATGCTCGGTTCGTTCATGCGCGATTCCGCTTCGATGTTTTCTCAACTGTTGGAGAAGAAAGAGTCGGGCGAGTTTGTGTCCGCCGACGAGGTCGAGGCACCTGCCGCGGCCGAGCCGGATGCAGCCGAAGAGGCTGCGGATGCAACCCCCGTAGTAACCGAAGACAATGCCCCCGAACCCGTTGAAGAGGCAGCCGAAGTCGAGGCTGATGAGCCAACCGACGATGCTGTTGCCGAGCCTTCGGAGGCGGCGGCGGACGCCTCTTCGACTGAGGTCGAAGAGGTTGAAGAAGACGAAACTCCCGAGGCGGCGGCTGATGATGCCGAAGCCGAGGAAGGTTCTGAGGAAGAAGCCGAGTCTGAGGACTCTGCATCTTCCGACTCCGATAGTGATGACACGGCCGATACGGCCGAGGAGGAGTAAACGATGGCAAAGATGACTACAGAAGACCTCTTGGGCGTCTTTGAGGAGATGACCGTCCTCGAGCTCAAAGAGTTCCTCGATGCCTTCGAGGAGAGGTTCGACGTAACGGCCGCTGCGCCCATGGCAATGGCTGCCGCTCCTGTGGCGGCCGCCGCCGCCGAAGAGGAGAAGGACGAGTTTGACGTCTTCCTCATCGCGGCAGGCGACAAGAAGATCCAGGTCATCAAAGAGGTCCGTGCTCTCACGAGCCTGGGACTCAAAGAGGCCAAGGAACTGGTCGACAACGCCCCGAAAGCAGTTCTGGAGGCGATCGACAAGGAAGCAGCCGAGAAGGCCAAGGATCTACTCGAAGGCGCCGGCGCCTCCGTGGAGCTAAGGTAGAGGCGAAACAGAGTTCGTCTGTTCTGGGTTCTGAATCCTAGGTTCAAGTGAAGGAAGGCCGCCCTCAGGGGCGGCCTTCCCCGCACCCGCCCTCTGCTTCTCGCCACCCCGAATACCCTTGACCCGTCCCTGCTCAATTGGATACACTTCCACCGAAGGGACCGCGGCTGCGAGCCGCGGACAATTGAGTGAATCTTCCGCCTTGTCGGCAGGGCTAGCGCATGCTATCCTGCTGCTTCGTCGTCTCGAGATATCCATCCCTAGGGTCCTAAGGAGTGCCGTTGCCGTCGCGCGTCGCACAACGTCTTTCGTTCGCAAAAATCCCCGAAGTCCTTCCGCTTCCTGATCTCCTCGCAGTTCAACACGAATCGTTCAACTGGTTCATCGAGGAAGGTCTTGCCGAGATCTTTGAAGAGATCTCCCCTATTGAGGACTTCACCGGCTCACTCGCATTGGAACTCACGGATCACCGCTTCGGCGATCCGCTGATGTCCATCGAGGAGTGCAAGGAGAGGGATTCCAACTACTCAAAGCCTTTGCATGTCACCGCCCGGTTCGTGAACCGGGAAACAGGTGAGATCAAGGAGCAGTCGGTCTTTCTCGGGGACTTCCCGATGATGACCGAGAATGGCGTCTTCATCGTCAACGGCACCGAGCGTGTCGTGGTCAGCCAACTCGTTCGTTCGCCCGGCGTCTACTTCGACATGGGTCGGGACAAGACCTCCGACCGCGATATCTTCACCGGGAAAGTCATCCCGGGTCGCGGCGCCTGGCTGGAGTTCGACACCGACAAGCGCGACACCATCGGTGTGCGTGTTGACCGGAAACGTCGCCAGTACATCAGCGCCTTCCTGCGTGCACTCGGCATTGCCGAGACCGACGAGGAGATCCTCGAGCTCTTCCACGGTGCCGAATCGATTCGCAACACGCTCGAGCGTGACACCGCGCACGACAAGGACGAGGCGCTGCTGGACCTCTACCGAAAGCTCCGTCCCGGCGAGCCGACGACCGTCGAGTCCGCCCGTGGACTCATCCAAACACTGTTCAAGAACCCGAAGCGCTATGACCTCACCCGGGTCGGCCGCTACAAGCTGAACCAGAAGTTCGGAAACCCGGTGCCGGACGACTACCGCGCCGAGGGCCTGCAGTTGCTGAGCGATGAAGACATCATCGACTCCATTCGCTATCTGGTCGCGCTGCACGCCGGTGATGAAACGATCACCCTCTCGGGTGGGACCGAGATCCTGGTCCGCACCGACGACATCGATCACTTCGGAAACCGTCGCATTCGCACGGTCGGTGAACTGATCCAGAATCAGGTTCGTGTCGGTTTGACGCGGCTCGAGCGGGTCGTGCGCGAGCGCATGACGACCCAGGATCCCGAGTCGATCACGCCCCAGAGCCTCATAAACATCCGTCCCGTTGTGGCGGCCATCAAGGAGTTCTTCGGAACTTCACAGCTGAGCCAATTCATGGACCAGCCCAACCCGCTCGCCGGGTTGACCCACCGGCGCCGTCTGTCGGCGCTCGGGCCGGGTGGCCTGAGCCGGGAGCGTGCCGGATTCGAAGTCCGTGACGTCCATCCCTCCCACTACGGTCGCATGTGCCCGATCGAAACACCCGAAGGTCCGAACATCGGGTTGATCGGTTCGCTGGCTTCGTATGCACGTGTGAACCGATTCGGATTCATCGAGACGCCGTACCGCGCCGTCAAGAGCGGGACCGTAACCGAACAGGTCGATTACCTCACCGCTTCTGAAGAGGAGCGCTTCGTCATCGCCCAGGCAAATGCGCCGCTCGGAAGCGACAACGCCTTCGTCAACGACCGCGTTCTGGTGCGTCGTGCCGGCGGCGAGGTGGACTACGTCACTCCCGACGAGGTCGACTACATGGACGTCTCGCCGAAACAGCTCGTGTCTGTTTCCACGGCGCTGATTCCGTTCCTCGAGCACGACGACGCAAACCGGGCCCTGATGGGCTCGAACATGCAGCGCCAGGCCGTTCCTTTGTTGCGGGCCGACGCTCCGTTGGTCGGCACCGGGGTCGAGCAGCGGGCGGCTCAGGATTCTGGCGACATGGTCATCTCCTCGGTCGCCGGGGAGGTCGTCGAAGTCAACGGTGATTACATCGTCGTCAAAGAGAACGACACCAATCGCAAGCACACCTACCCCCTGAGCAAGTTCCAGCGTTCCAATCAGGGTACGTGCATGAATCAGAAAGCTCTGGCGAGGGCGGGTGACAAGGTCAAGGTCGGCGATGTACTCGCAGACGGTCCTTCGACGGAACAGGGCGAGCTCGCCCTTGGACGAAACCTTCTGGTTGCCTTCATGCCGTGGGAAGGCCACAACTACGAAGACGCCATCATCATCTCGGAGCGTCTGGTCAAGCAGGACGAGTTGACCTCGATTCATATCGAGGAGCACGAAATCGATGCTCGAGACACCAAACTCGGAGCCGAGGAGATCACCCGGGACATACCGAATGTTGCCGAAGAGGTCCTGATGGATCTCGACGAAGAGGGCATCATCCGGGTCGGCGCTGAGGTTGGCCCCGGCGACTATCTGGTCGGCAAAGTCACGCCGAAGGGCGAAACCGAACTCACCCCCGAGGAGCGTCTGTTGCGCGCCATCTTCGGTGAGAAGGCGCGCGAGGTGCGTGACACATCCCTCAAGGTGCCGCACGGCGAGTCCGGCAAGGTCATCGACGTCAAGGTCTTCAAGCGGTCTGAGGGTTTTGATCTTCCTCCGGGCGTAAACGAGCTCGTGCGCGTGTATGTGGCATCGATGAGGAAGATTTCGGAAGGCGACAAGCTCGCCGGCCGCCACGGCAACAAGGGTGTCATCTCGAAGATCCTTCCTGAGGAAGACATGCCGTTCCTGGAGGATGGGACTCCCGTCGACATAATCCTGTCGCCCCTCGGTGTGCCATCTCGAATGAACCTCGGTCAGGTACTCGAAACACACCTCGGTTGGGCTGCTGCCCAGGGATGGAAGCCGATCGAGAACTCGGACGGTCCTGCCGCCGGAGGAGCCAAAGCCTGGACGAAGGTCTCGACACCGGTGTTCGATGGAGCTCGTGAAGACGAGATCATTCAGGTGTTGGAGCATTCGCTCCCGAACCGCGATGGCGATCATCTGGTCGACGGCACCGGAAAGGCGACCCTGTTCGACGGCCGGACGGGCTTGCCCTACGACAATCAGATCACTGTCGGCTACATCTACATATTGAAACTCGTCCACCTCGTCGACGACAAGATCCACGCGAGGTCGACCGGCCCCTACTCGATGATCACCCAGCAGCCTTTGGGTGGTAAGGCACAGTTCGGTGGCCAGCGCTTCGGTGAGATGGAGGTGTGGGCCCTCGAGGCCTACGGCGCCGCCTACGCCCTGCAGGAAGTGCTGACGATCAAGTCGGACGATGTGCAGGGCCGTGTCAAGGTGTACGAGGCAATCGTCAAGGGCGAGAACATTCCCGAACCAGGCATCCCTGAATCGTTCAAGGTGCTGGTCAAGGAGATGCAGAGCCTCTGTCTGAATGTCGAGATGCTGTCGGCCGGTGAAGAGGTCGAGTTGAAGGACCTGGATGAGGACGTGTTCCGCACGGCCGAGTCCCTCGGCATCGACCTTTCCCGTCCGGAACGTCGCGAAGTCGACGTCGAAGTTTAAGCCTCCGACTTGTGAGCGAAGGAGCGCGTCTTGCGACAGCCGTTCGATGAACTGAAGATCAGCCTTGCTACCACCGACCAGATTCGTTCTTGGTCTTACGGTGAGGTGAAGAAACCCGAGACCATCAACTACCGCACACTCAAGCCCGAGAAGGACGGCCTTTTCGACGAGCGGATCTTCGGACCGCAGAAGGACTGGGAGTGTTATTGCGGCAAGTACAAGCGGATCCGCTACAAGGGGATCATCTGTGAGCGCTGCGGCGTCGAGGTCACCCGTTCCAAGGTGCGCCGTGACCGCATGGGCCACATCGAACTTGCCGCCCCGGTAACCCACATCTGGTTCTTCAAGGGTGTGCCGAGCCGGCTCGGTTACTTGATGGACATGTCGCCCAAGGAGCTCGAGAAGGTCATCTACTTCGCGGCCTACTTGATCACCCACGTCGACGAAGAGCGGCGCCAAACCGAACTCCCTGAACTCGAAGACACGATGCGGGCCGAGGTGCAGATCGTCCGCGACGAGTTCTCCGAATGGAAAGAGGCCCGGCTCGAGCGTCTCGAACAGGAGCTCTCGGGAATGGAAGAGGGTGGCGCCAAGTCGCAGGAGATCTCCGCCCGCCGGCGCGAGGTCGAACGCGAGATCCGCGACCGCGAAGAGCGTGCAGAACATGAGGTCGAGCTGATTGAAGAGGCCTTCGATCGCTTCCGCACCCTTGCTCCGAAGCAGCTCATCGAGTCGGAGCAGCTCTGGCGCGAGATGGTCGATCGCTACTCCGAGTTTTATGAAGGCGGGATGGGAGCTGAGGCGGTCAAGGACTATCTGGCTCGTATCGACCTGGATGCCGAGATGGAGTTCCTCGACGAGATGCTCAACTCGAACTCGGCGCAGAAGCGTCAGCGCGCCACGCAGCGGTTGAAGGTCGTCAAGCCGTTCTTCGAAGCCAAGAACGACCCTCAGGCGATGATTCTCGAGACCGTCCCGGTGATCCCGCCCGATCTGCGCCCGATGGTTCAGCTCGACGGTGGCCGCTTCGCGACCTCCGACCTGAATGATCTATATCGCAGGGTCATCAACCGCAACAACCGTCTCAAGCGCCTGCTCGACCTTGGTGCCCCTGAGATCATCGTGAACAACGAGAAGCGAATGCTGCAGGAGGCCGTCGACGCATTGTTCGACAACGGCCGGCGCGGCCGCGCGGTGACCGGACCCGGCAATCGCGCTTTGAAATCGCTTTCGGACATGCTCAAGGGAAAGCAAGGCCGCTTCCGCCAGAACCTGCTCGGAAAGCGCGTGGACTATTCGGGCCGCTCGGTCATCGTGGTGGGTCCGCAGCTGAAGCTGCACCAGTGCGGCTTGCCGAAGATCATGGCGCTCGAACTGTTCAAGCCGTTCGTCATGAAGCGCCTGGTCGACCTCGAGGTCGCCCAGAACATCAAGTCCGCCAAGAAGATGGTCGAGCGTCGCCGCCCGCAGGTTTGGGACGTGCTCGCCGAGGTCATCCAGGAGCATCCGGTCCTTCTCAACCGTGCACCGACGCTTCACCGCCTGGGAATCCAAGCGTTTGAGCCGGTGCTCGTCGAAGGCAAGGCCATCCAGATCCACCCGCTCGTATGCGAGGCGTTCAACGCCGACTTCGACGGTGACCAGATGGCGGTCCACCTGCCGTTGTCCGCAGAAGCACAGGCAGAGGCTCGGATCCTGATGCTCAGCACCAACAACGTGCTGTCTCCCGCTTCCGGACGCCCCATCGTCACACCGTCCCAGGACATGGTCATCGGCGTGTACTACCTGTCGGAGAAAGTCGAAGACGAACTAGGGGCAGGTCGGGCATTCTCATCTTTGGAAGAGGCCCGGATGGCATATGAGAACGGCGAACTGTCTCTCCATGCTCCGGTCAGGGTCCTCCTGGGGCCCGACCTCGTCGGCAATCCCGAGATTCACGGCGATTACATCGGGACTCTCGAAGGTCTGATAACACCCGAGCCGCTTCCCGCCGACAAGTTGGTGGAAACCACTCTGGGAAGGGCGATCCTGAACACCGTCTTCCCGGCCGACTTCCCGTACATAGAGGCCGTCATGTACAAGTCGGACGTTCGTCGTGTTGTCGAGGAAATCATCGAACGGTACGGCAAGACCGAGGTCCAGGTCGTGCTCGACGGCATCAAGGAACTCGGCTTCCATTACGCCACCCGCGCCGGCCTGACCATCGGACTCGAAGATGTGAAGACACCGCCCAACAAGGTAGAGATCCTGTCGGCGTATGAGAAGCGTGCGGACAAGGTGTTGGACCTATATCAGAAGGGTGTGATCACCGACGACGAGCGACGTCAGGAGCTCATCGAGATCTGGACCGAGGCGACGGACGAGGTGAAAGATGCCATGGAGGCAACCCTCAAAGCCGAGCCGTTCAATCCAATCGACATGATGGTCCGCTCGGGAGCACGTGGAAACATCATGCAGGTGAGGCAGATTGCCGGCATGCGCGGGCTGGTGGCCAACCCGAAGGGTGACATCATTCCCAGGCCGATCATCTCGAACTTCCGCGAGGGGCTGTCGGTGCTCGAGTACTTCATCTCGACCCACGGTGCTCGGAAAGGCCTCGCCGACACGGCTCTGCGTACCGCAGACTCCGGCTACCTGACCCGGCGCCTGGTCGATGTGAGTCAGGAAGTCATCATTCGCGAGGACGATTGCGAGACCGATCGCGGTATCAAGCTGCAGATCCGCCATCAGGTGCGGCGTGGTGGCGAAATGGTTTGGGAACCGATTCGCAACATGCGTTCCCGCTTGTTCGGGCGTTATCTCGCCGACGACATCAAGATCGACGGCAAGCTCCTGCGCGACCCGAGCGGCGACACCATGAAGGCCGGATCGGCTCTCGGGCGTCTTCAGTTGCTCGCTCTCGAGGGAGCAGCAGAACACGTCGACTCCGTTCGAGTTCGCTCGGTTCTGACCTGCGATTCACAGCACGGCGTCTGCCGGCGTTGCTACGGCATGTCCCTGGCCACCGGCCGAGAGGTCGAGCTGGGCGAGGCGGTCGGCATCATGGCCGCCCAGTCGATTGGTGAACCGGGGACCCAGCTGACCATGCGTACCTTCCACACCGGCGGGGTCGCCGGTGAGGACATCACTCACGGTCTTCCCCGCGTGGTCGAGTTGTTCGAAGCTCGTACTCCGAAGGGCAAGGCGGTCCTCTCCGAGGTCGGCGGTCCCGTCAAGCTTGTCGAGGATGCTGAAGGTCGCCGCCTGGTGGTTTCGACCAAGGACGGCGACGCCGAGTATCCGATCACTCGTCGGGCTCGCGTCCGTGTCGCCGACGGCGACGTCGTAGACCCCGGCACCGCACTGACCGAAGGCCCGCTGGACCCCAAGGAAGTTCTGGAGATCCGCGGCGTTCGCGCAGCTCAGCAATACCTCGTTGATCAGGTGCAGGAGGTGTACCGGTCGCAGGGCGTTGACATACACGACAAGCACATCGAGATGATTGTTCGTCAGATGCTTCGCAGGGTACGAGTCGTGAACCCGCAGGATTCTGGTTTCCTGCCGGCCGAACTGGTGGATGACAAACGATTCCGTCAGGCCAATCGTGAGCTGGTGGAGGCAAACCAGACGCCTGCTGAGGGTCGCCCGGAGTTGATGGGTATCACCAAGGCATCATTGGCGACCGATTCCTGGTTGTCGGCGGCGTCGTTCCAAGAGACGACGCGCGTTCTTACCGAAGCCTCGCTGATGGGGAAGTCGGACTTCATGCGCGGTCTCAAGGAAAACGTGATCATCGGCAAGCTCATCCCGGCCGGAACCGGTTCGGGTATGTATCAGGTCATTGAACCGTCTCTTCCTGGAGCCGACCCGATCTCGGCCCTCGGTATATTCGGGGAGCTGCCGGAGAGCGCAACCGATGACGATCTGCCCTTGAACCCTGCCGAATGGCTCGCTTCGATCGGTGAGAGCAAGGACGATGAAGAGGTCCCCGAACCGGTCGAATAGAGCGGAGCCGGAAGATCAACGATGAAGGGGCCCGATGGGCCCCTTCATCGTTGGCTGCTGATGGTCAACTGCCATTCCCGGCAATTCGCTCGCCACTGGAAGCCCTGCTGGGATCTTCGAGGCCGGACGGCGCTCAGGCTCCACCTATCGTGATGTCGCCGGACGCTGTGTTGATTTCAATTGTCTGGTCTTCCCCCGGATCGGTGGCGATGCTGACGTCGACATCGCCTGAGCTGGTGCCGGTCTCGACCCGATAGGGTCCGCCGGGAACGCTGACGGCCACGCTGCCCGATGCGGTTTCGATCACCAGATCGGTGACCTCGGCGTCGAACGCCAGGTCAACCGTTCCGGATGCGGAGTGAGCCGCCACATCAGCAGCGACGAGGCCTGATCCATCGATCGAACCCGACGCGGTGTTGAGGTCGAGGTCTCCGTTGACATCGGTCAGGCGGATCGACCCGGACGCAGAACTGATGTCGACGTCGCCGTTGATGTCGGTCAAGCGAACCGATCCGGACGCAGCGGCGATCCTGACACCGCCCGAGATTCCGCTGGCCGAAACGGCGGCGGATGCCAGGTTGATCTCGAGTGCGACGTCGGACGGAATCCGGATTTCGTAATCGACCTCGCAGCGGCGGCGAGCACCGCAGTCGATGTCCAGCGTGAGAGTTCCGTCCCTCACTTCGGCGGTGGTTTCTGGTTGATCGTTTGTGTAGCGGATGGTTCTCTCGACGGTGATCCCGTTTGTGTCCGATCCCTCGATATCAACCTTGCCGGCCGGGTTGTTGACGAACAACAGGTCCACCGACTCGGTGAATTCCAGGGTGTCGGACACAGTCGCGGCCGGCCCGATGTCGACCACTCCACTGCAGGCGCTGACCACGACGATCAGGGCCACCATTGCGATGTACCGGACGCGCATGCTCATCTCGTTTCTTTCGAGTCACTCGTCCAAGTATGTAGCGGATTTGCAGGCCGTGGAAGCCCCCAAACCGACCCGGGCAGGTTGTGTGGTCGATGAGCCCCGAAGCTCCGGCCGGGGGTCGCCCGGACGGCACTCGCTCCTGCGTCGAGAAGCAGGCCGTCTGATCAGACGCCGGCGCTGCACCATGCCCGAGACTCTTGCCGGAGGACGCTCGACGGCGGAGACGATCGCCGCGAAAACTCGCCGTGTGATTGTCGGGGAACCTACCTGTTCCGCGCTACAATGTCTCTTCGCCGGACCGTTTCGGTCCCGGCTTTGACGCATGTACAGCAGGCGCATATACTGTGCCGCCGTGGTCCTCGCGACCACTTACCCCCTCTCTTGAAGGGCCTACCGGTGTGACCTGTGCCGGTGAATGAGCTTCGGGAGGGAAAACTCAGGTTTCGGCGATATCGGTCAAAGACGACCGTGCGTCGATTGTCGCGTGTAGAGGAGAGCGATGCCGACGATCCAGCAACTGGTTCGGCAGAAGAGAAAGCCGAAGTCGAAGAAGGAGAAGACGCCGGGCCTCGATGGGGCACCGCAGCGTCGCGGGGTGTGCACGCGTGTCTACACCGTCACCCCCAAGAAGCCCAACTCGGCGCTTCGCAAGGTGGCGCGCGTCCGCCTCTCTTCGGGTATGGAAGTCACCGCCTACATCCCGGGCGAGGGGCACAATCTCCAGGAGCATTCAATCGTTCTCGTCCGCGGAGGACGTGTGAAAGACCTGCCCGGCGTTCGGTACAAGGTGATTCGAGGCACGCTGGATGCCTCCGGAGTCTCCGACCGGCGTCAGGCACGTTCCCGCTACGGGGCGAAGAAGGAGTCCTGATGGCACGCCGTGGACCAGCATCAAAGCGCAAGGTAGAAGCCGATCCGGTTTTCCGGAGCGTCCTCGTCGGCCAGTTGATCAACAAGGTTCTCCTCCAGGGCAAGAAGGAAAAGGCCCGCTCGATCGTCTACGGAGCGATGGAAATCGTTGAGCGTCGCGCCGGACAGGATCCGCTGACGGTGCTCAAGCGGGCCATCGACAATCTCAGGCCCCAACTCGAAGTTCGTTCCCGCCGAGTGGGTGGTTCGTCCTATCAGGTACCTGTTGAGGTTCCCACACGTCGAGCCAACTCATTGGCCATCCGCTGGCTGGTCGGCTACGCCCGCAAGCGCAAAGAGAACACCATGACGGAACGTCTGGCCAATGAGATCCTCGACGCCAGCAACCGCGCAGGCGCAGCAGTGAAGCGCAAAGAAGACATTCACAAGATGGCCGAGTCCAACAAGGCGTTCGCTCACTACCGCTGGTAGCGGCGAGCACGTGGTCGCCGGCGGCGATCACAACCCAGGTTTTCTGACAAGTCCATAGCGACCGGAGAAGTAGAGAAGAGATGAGCAACAAGGATGCTTTGACGCACTTGCGTCAGATTCCTCTGAGCCGTACCCGCAATATCGGGATCATGGCGCATATCGACGCGGGCAAGACAACCTTGACCGAGCGGATTCTCTACTACACCGGTAAGACCTACAAGCTCGGCGAGGTCCACGAGGGCGCCGCCGTCATGGACTGGATGGAGCAGGAACAAGAGCGCGGCATCACGATCACTTCAGCCGCAACCACCTGCGCGTGGCACGACCACACAATCAACATCATCGACACGCCCGGTCACGTCGACTTCACCGTCGAGGTCGAGCGCTCCCTCCGGGTTCTGGATGGTGCCGTCGCGGTATTCGACGCGGTTGCCGGGGTCGAGCCGCAATCCGAGACGGTTTGGCGTCAGGCCGATCGTTACAAGGTGCCCCGAATGTGCTTCATCAACAAGATGGACCGTACGGGAGCCGATTTCTACTCAGCGCTCCAGTCGATCGAGGATCGACTCGAGGCGCGCCCGGTGGCCCTTCAGCTGCCGATCGGCGCCGAGGCCGAGTTCGACGGTGTGGTGGACCTGATCGAGATGCGGGCTCACATCTGGAAGGGCGATGACGGCAAGCATTGGGAAACCACCGATATCCCGGCAGACATGCTGGACCAGGCGACCGAATGGCGCTCGTCGATGCTCGAGGTTCTCGCCGACAGCGATGAAGGCATCATGGAGAAATACCTGGAGGAAGCCGCCATCTCGGCAGACGAGATTCATTCGGCGGTGAGAAACGGTATTCGAAAACTCGCCTTCACCCCGGTGTTGTGCGGATCGGCGTTCAAGAACAAGGGCGTACAGCCGCTTCTCGACGCGATCGTTCAATACCTCCCCAGTCCGGCTGATCTTCAGGCGGTTCACGGTTTCAAACCGGGTGACGAGGATGTGCTTCTGGTCCGCAATCCGGACGATTCGGAGCCTTTCGCCGCATTGGCATTCAAGATCATGAGCGACCCCCACGTCGGGAAGCTCACCTATTTCCGCGTCTACTCCGGTCACGCTTCCAAGGGTGATCAGATCCTCAACACCACCGATGGAAAAAAGGAGCGGCTGGGTCGCATCCTGCGGATGCATGCCAACAGTCGCGAGGACATCGAAGACATCTTCACCGGCGACATCGTGGCAACCATCGGTCTCAAGCACACCACCACCGGAGACACCCTCAGCTCCAGCAGCGATCCCATTCAGCTCGAGTCGATGACATTCCCTGCTCCGGTCATCTCCGTGGCAATCGAACCCAAGACCAAGGTCGACCAGGAGAAGCTCGGGGACGCCTTGCACCGTCTCTCCGAAGAGGATCCGACCTTCCTCGTGCGTACCGACGAGGAGACCGGTCAGACGATCATCGGCGGCATGGGCGAACTGCATCTCGAGGTGCTGGTCGATCGCCTGGTGCGCGAGTTCAAGGTAGAAGCCAACGTCGGTCGCCCGCAGGTCGCCTATCGCGAAACGATCAAGAAGGCGATCGAAAAAGTCGAGATCCGCTACGTCAAGCAATCAGGCGGCAAGGGTCAGTATGCCCACGTCGTCATCAGCCTGGAGCCAACCGGCCCCGGAGGCGGATACGAGTTCGTGGATGAGGTCAAAGGTGGCCGTGTGCCGCGGGAGTACATCCCGTCGGTCGACACGGGCATCGAGGGAGCGATGGATCAGGGAGTCCTGGCCGGCTACCCGCTCGTCGACGTGCGCGCCCATCTGGTTGATGGATCGTCACATGATGTCGACTCGAGTGAAATGGCATTCCGCATTGCGGGATCCATGGCACTTCAGGAAGCCGCAAAACGGGCGGGCGTCAAACTGCTCGAACCTGTCATGGCGGTCGAGGTTGTCACCCCCGAGGACTACATGGGTGATGTGATCGGAGATCTCTCCTCACGCCGGGGAAAGATCGACAATATGGGTCAGCGGGGCAACGCCCGCGTCGTCGAGGCCGAAGTGCCGCTGGCCGAGATGTTCGGATACGCCACCGACCTGCGGTCGAGGACCCAGGGTCGCGCAACGTACACGATGCAATTCCATTCCTATCAAGACGTGCCGGAATCGGTCGCCCAAGAAATCGTGGCGAAGGTTCGCGGGGAAGCCTAAGGAGGGCTGAGCAATGGGTAAGGCGAAGTTTGAGCGGACGAAGCCGCATGTGAATGTGGGGACGATGGGTCATATTGACCATGGGAAGACGACGTTGACTGCTGCGATTACGAAGGTGTTGGCGGAGTCTGGTGTTGGTGGTTCGACGGCGTTT
>DATIPS010000006.1 GCA_035471805.1 Acidimicrobiia bacterium
CTCGGAGGCGGACTGGCCGGTTCGGGTGATCATCCTCACGACGTTCGATCCCGACGAGTACGTCTACGAGGCGCTCCGGGCGGGCGCAAGCGGTTTCGTGTTGAAGGACGTGCCGCGCCACGAGCTGGCTGCCGCGGTGCGAACGGTCCACGAGGGTGGTGCGATGCTGTCTCCGGCCATCACCAGCCGGCTGATCGGACGGTTCGCTCACCGTCTCGAAGTCGATACCGACACCGCTCGGCGGCTCGAGCAGCTGAGCGAACGGGAACGCGAAGTCCTCGTCGAGATCGCCCTCGGGCGGAGCAACAGCGAGATCTCCGAAAACCTGTTCATCGGCGCTGCCACGGTGAAGTCCCACATCAACCACCTGTTCACGAAGCTCGGAGTGCGAGACCGCGCCCAGGCTGTGGCGTTTGCCTACGAGAGCGGGCTCGTCCAACCGGGCGGAGCCAACGCCTGACCTCTGCGGTCAACCCTGGGGTTGAGGCGGCAACCCACCCACGCTCTGAAGACACGCCGCGTGCTGCTCCATACGTTGGTCACAGGCCGACGAAAGGAACACCATGGCCATCGCAGAGGCAACAAGAATCGAGACCAGGACCGGAACCCGCAAGCGTGGGCTCGGCGCATTCTTCTCGCTGACGTTCGCTCTCACCTGGGGTATCGCAGCGATCCTGATCGCCGCCCCAGACGCGGTCGAGCGGATGTTCGGACCGATCGGGTTGACGAACCCGCTGTACGTCCTTGCGGTCTACGCACCCGCCATCTCCGGACTGGTGATGGTCTGGCATCACCATGGCAGGGAGGGATTCCGGAGTTTCTTCAAGCGGTTCACGCTCGTTCGGATGCCGGTGTCGGGATGGCTGTTCCTGGTGGCCGGTGTGACGGCCATCGTCTACGCCGGCGCACTCGCTTCCGGCACAGCGGGCGATACTCCGGTGTTTTCGCCGTGGTACACCGCACTGCCGGTCTTGGGTCAGTTCATGTTCCTGGCCGGGACCGTCGAGGAGATCGGCTGGCGAGGAGTGGCGCTTCCGCTGCTCCAGCGGCGCTTCACCCCGCTCGTCTCCGGGCTCGTGGTGGGCGTCGCCTGGGCAGTGTGGCACCTGCCGGCGTTCGCCATGTCCGGGACCATTCAGAGCGCATGGTCCTTCGGTCCCTACTTCGTCGGCCTGCTGGCGGTTTCGGTGATCTTCACCTGGATGTTCAACACCTCGAAGGGCAGTCTCCTGGTCGCGTGGCTGCTCCACTTCCAGCTGATGAACCCTCTGTTCCCCGATGCCCAGCCGTGGGACACGCTGTTCTACGTGATCGCAGCGGCGCTCGTCGTGATCGTCGACCGCCGGCGGATGCTGGGACACGGCGATGCCGTCGTCGACATCCTTCACCCCGACACCGACAACCATTCCTCCACCTCCTCGACCGGTCGCTAGCCACCGAGACATACGCCGCCCCGCGAACTCACCCACACGCCGACCGGCCTGTGGGTGAGTCGCGTCCCCCCTTCACATCTCCGCCGTCCAGGTCGCCGGCCTGAGACGAAATCGGTCTCGCCGGTTGGGGCCAGTCCTTCCTCGTATCCGACCCACTCAGAGGGAAGCGTCAGTCCGATCGAGGCCGGGGATAGGTCGCCCCCGGAAGGGCCAGGTGCTCACAGGCCGGCCCGGAGCCTGTTGACCGCCGTGCGTTCAAGCGGTCCCCGCGAGATCCTGCCGCTCGGCGGGCGGACCGCGAACCGTCGCCGGACCGGCCCGTCTCAGATCAGACTGCGGACCTCGCCGACTCGATGAACCGTCTCCGGATCCCAGGGTGAACGGAGAATCCACATCACCTCGTCGACGCCGACGTCGCGGAAACCTGACACGTATTCCGCCACCAGTTCAGGCGGCCCTCCGACATTGAGAACCTGATCCGGGTCGTTCGACTGGGTCTGACCCGGACGAAGGAAGTGGGTGCGTTCGATCCGGCGGTACGCCTCGAGTGCCTCCTCGACCGTGTCGCGGATCACCACGTCCATGGCAACGGTGCGGCGGATCTCTTCGATGGGGCGGCCGATGGATTCGCAGTGCTCGCCGAGCCACCCCATCACCTCGCGGATGCGTGCAGGTTCGCCGTATCCGTTCCAGACATCGGCGTACCTGGCAACGGTACGCAGCGTCTTCGTCCGTCCCGATCCGCCGATGAGGATGGGCAGAGGCTGCTGTACGGGTCGAGGCTCGCACACGGCTTCGTCGAACCGGTAGAAACGTCCTTCGTGGGTCACGTTCTCCCCGTCGACCAGCCGGCGGATGAGCGACACGGCCTCGTCCAGTCGGTCGAGCCGCTCCCCCGCGCTCGCCCCGAACTCGAAGCCGAAGGCGCGATGCTCCTCCTCGAACCAGCCTCCCCCGATGCCAAGGGTGAAGCGTCCCCCGGACACATGATCCAACGTCGTTGCTGTCTTGGCCGTCAAGCCCGGGTTGCGGAAGGTGTTGGCCCCGACGAGGTGACCCAACCGGACCTTCGAGGTGATGGCCGCCACCGCCGCCGCCACCGTCCAGCCCTCGAACTTGGGATCACGGGGGTCGCCCTCGTCGCACAGCAGGTGATCGTCGATCCAGACCGAGGAGAACCCGGCGGTTTCGGCAGCCAGCACGGCCTCGCGCAGATCGGCCCAGCTCGACCGTTGCACCCAGAACGCCGCTCCGATGTCCATCTGCGGATCGTACCCCTACGGGACCGGGGCTCGACGGACCCGATCGAGGCGCTGCCCACGCGAATGGGTCCTAGTTCCCTAACGAACGATCGTTCGGGTATCGAACGTAGTACCAGCCATATCCCGAAGCGTCGGCGAGCAGGCGTGTTTCGCGGTTCGCGAAGAGCCCCTCGACCGAACAAGAGAGACGGGGAGGGACATCGTGGACCGTGGCACACGTACCGCCGAATGGCTCCTGAGACGATCAACGGCGGTGA
>DATIPS010000007.1 GCA_035471805.1 Acidimicrobiia bacterium
GTGGGAGGCGATAGTGCCGCGCCTCGTCACAGAAGCCGGGCTTCTGCCGCCGGACTTCACCCCCCCGCCTGCCCACGAGGACCTGGTCGCAGCAGGTGCCGGAGCGAAACGGTGAAGATCGCCATCGGCGGCAAAGGCGGAGCAGGCAAGACAACACTGTGCGCGCTGCTGGCAGAGACCTATTCCGAGACGGGCCGGCGGGTACTCGCAGTCGACACGGATCCATCGCCGTCCCTGGCGCAGGCTCTGGCGGTTCCGGACCAGGTGCGGTCGGCGCTGCATCCCATCGCCGAAATGGGAGACCTGATCGAGGACCGTACCGGCGCCCGACCCGGCGCAACGGGCAGCTTCTTCACATTGAACCCGCGCGTGGATGATCTGCCCGATCGCTTCAGCGTGGTTCATCGCGGGATCAGGCTCCTGGAAATGGGGAGGGTCGAGTCGGGCGGCTCCGGCTGCATCTGCCCGGAGAGCGCCCTACTGCGAGCCCTGCTGGCCCAGCTCCTCTACCGGCCGGATGAGGTGCTGCTGCTCGACATGTATGCAGGCGTCGAGCATCTCAGCCGGTCGACCGTCGACTTCGTCGATGCACTGGTCGTCGTCATCGAACCGACCAGGCGAAGCCTCTTGGTAGCTGCTCAGATCGAGACAATGGCTCGTGACATCGGCCTCGACCGGATCTGGCCGGTCGGCAATCGAATCCGCAACAGGGAGGACCGGGAGTTCCTCGAGAGTGCCGTCGGCCCCCTCCTCGGATACCTCCCGGACGACCCAGCCGCCATCGACGCAGATCGCGACCGCACGCCCGTCTACCAGGCTTCCGGGCAGCTGCGCACGGCGGCCGCCGCGATCGCCGGTGAGCTCGATCGAGTCGTGCGGAGCGAGCAACAAGGCATCTCTGCTCCGGGCGGCGCAGCCTCTCCATTCCTCACCGCCGGCGGGTCGACGGGAGACGGGCGATGACTACCACGATTGCAGTGGCAGGCAAGGGCGGCGTCGGCAAGACGACGTTGGCCGCATTGATCGTCAAGTACCTGGGCGCCGTGAATGGTCCGGTCCTCGCCATCGACGCCGACCCGAGCAGCAACCTCAACATGCTGCTCGGTCTCGACCTCGAATCAACGGTCGGGGACATTCGAGAAGGCCTACTCGCGCAGGTGAGAGGTGGCGTTTCGAACATGGGAGGCGGGAACGCCGGGCCTCCGGCGGGAATGGCCAAGGGCGACTATCTCGATTACGAGATCCGCTCGTCGTTGGCCGAGGGTGTCGACTTCGACCTCATCGTGATGGGGCGCCCGGAAGGACCCGGCTGCTACTGCGCGGTCAACAACACGCTGCGCCGGGTGATCGATTCCATCAGCGAGAACTACCGCTACGTCGTCGTGGACAACGAGGCAGGAATGGAGCATCTCAGCCGCCGGACGACCCGCGACGTTGACTTTCTGCTGATCGTTTCGGATCCGACCCGCCAGGGGGTGGTCGCCGCCAACCGGATCGCCGCCCTTCGTCGCGAACTGGACATTCAGGTCGCAGAGGCATATCTGATCGTCAACAAGCTGCGCGGCGAAATGCCGCCTGCTTTGGAGGACCTCATCGGAAACCCGGATTGCCCTCTCCTGGGCACAGTCCCATACACCCCCGCAATCACCGACTTCGAGTTGTCCGGACGGCCGCTGGTCGAACTCGACACCGATTCGAGCTCCTATGCCTCCCTGGCCGCCCTGCTCGGAACGATCCTGTGAGCGAACCCGGCTTGCGAATCCTGGCGATCGTGACAGGCGAATACGGGAAACGTCAGGTCGCCAACATCCTCGAGCGCGGCCCCTCGACCTGGCTGGTGAACGATTGGCGGCCCCCGTCCCCACTTCCCCATATGATCGACGATCCGGATGAGCTGGTACCGGAAACACTGCCGCCCTCGGATCTGCTCCTGTCTTTCGCCGAGACACCGGCCGTCGCACAGCTGCTACCCAGAATCGCAGCGATCACCGGCGCCGGATCGGTGATCGCCGGGGTCGACAACGAAACCTGGTTGCCCAGGGGCCTGGCCGCCCAGCTCATCGGTTGGCTGGGCGAGATGGGTGTCACCTGCATCACGCCCAAGCCGTGGTGCTCGCTGACCCAGACCCAATACGGCGTCAGTCGAAGGCATCAGGAGCCCTATGACGACCGCCATATCGCCGCCTTCGCGCGCTGGTTCGGCAAACCCGACCTCCGCGTGTCGGTCGATCCGGCAACACGGACCATCACCGCGGTCGAAGTGCTGCGGGACGCCGTCTGCGGAAGCGCCGCCTTCGTGGCCGCGCAACTCAAAGGCATGCCGGTGGACGACGCCGAACAGGCGGCCGGGTTGCTGCATCATCACTATCCCTGCCTGGCCGGCATGAACGTGGACGCAGATTTCAACGACACTCTCATGCACGTTTCCGGCAATGCCTTGAAAGAATGCATTGCGGAACAGACCCGGTCGTTCAAGCTCGTCAACTTCATCGTGCCCGGTCGGTGATCCGATCGGAGCATGCCCGGACCCGCCGGCCGACCGCGTGGAGATACCCGATTCCGGACGCCGGTGCATCTACCATCCGCGGCGATGGCGAACCCAACATCGAGACGAAAAGCCGCGGAGACCGATGCACGCGAGGACGCCGTCAGGCAATACCTGGACGAGATCGGCAAATATCCGCTGCTGGACGCAGACGACGAAGTCGACCTGGCCAAGCGCATCGAACGCGGCAACCGCGCCGCCGATGCCCTGGAGCAAACCGAACTGAGTCCCACCGAGCGGGCCAAACTTCAGGCCCTGGCCAAGCGTGGAGTGGACGCCCGGCGCCAGTTCATCAACTCGAACCTTCGTCTGGTCGTCTCAATCGCCAAACGGTATGCGAAGTCCGACCTGCCTTTCCTGGATCTCGTGCAGGAAGGAAACCTCGGACTCATCAGAGCTGTTGAGAAGTTCGAATATCGGAAAGGCTTCAAGTTCTCCACCTACGCCACCTGGTGGATCCGCCAGGCCATCACCCGGGCCATCGCCGACAAGGGCCGGACCATCCGCGTGCCGGTCCACATGATGGACACGATCGGTCAAGTGCGCACAACCGAGAATCACCTGTTCAAAATGCTGGGACGCATTCCCACGGCCGACGAGATCGCCCTCGAATCCGGGCTGACGGCCGCCCGTGTACGCGAAGCGCAAAAGGTGGCACCGGAACCCGTGTCGCTGTTCGAGCCGGTCGGCGAAGACGACGCCGTCCTGGGTGACTTCATCGAGGATCACGACGCGACCACACCGTTTGAGATGGTTGCCGCCGGTTTCGGCCGTGCGGATCTCGAACGGGTCATGATGAAGTTGAACGACCGTGAACGCACTGTTCTGGCAATGCGCTACGGGCTCGAGTCCGGAATCCCCCAGACGCTCGACGAAGTCGGCCGCCATTTCAACCTCACCCGCGAACGTATTCGACAGATCGAGGCAAAGGCCCTCGCCAAGCTGCGGCATCCGTCTGCACCGGGAAGTCTCCGCCACCTGCTGGCCAGATAGGACAGACGCGGTTCGGCCCGGATGTCACACACCCGGGCCGAATCCTGAGGATGGGCCTCACGCAGTTCTGACCAGATCCCACAACTCGTTGCGGTTCGCCTCGAGTGGCAGTTCGACATCGTCCTTGCGGGGGCGCCCTCTGGTCCGTTTCCGGTAGAACGGTGCACCGTCCCAGAAGATGACGCCGCCCCAGACGCCCCAATCCTCGCTGTTTTCCAGGGCGGCCTCCAGGCACTCGATACGAACCCTACATCGGAAACATATCGCCTGAGCCGCCGTCAACTCATCAGGTTGCTCACTGAAGAACAAGTCTCCCTGTCCCCCATCGACGCATAACCCTTGCTGGTAGATCTCGTACACCATGATGTGCCCTTTCAAGAAAAAAACCGCCTTGCTTGCGCTTGGCGGCCTTGCTCGTTGAGGTTTGAAAGTCCTACATCATGAAACGAGCGGCCGCTCACGCGCGCCGGAAACCGTCGGGAGCATCCCGAACAGCTTCGTTGCGTTGTGTGACGACCGAATAATCATCAACCCTGCCTTGGTTACGTCAGGTCAACATATCGAAAACGAGCGCAAGCGTCAAGGTAATAAAGTCCATAGGTTCTAGGTTCTAGGTTCTAGGTTCTAGGTTCTAGGTTCTAGGTTCTAGGGCAGTAGGCCATCGGCAACCGGCAACGACAGGCGGCCGGTTGGTTCTTCCCGGGTATTGCGGCCGAATGCTGGTACCGCTTGGCCCGCAGCCGTTAGTGTTCGTCCCGACTCATCTGGAGGAACACGCGATGGCCACGTGCAAGAACTGCAAGGCAGAACTCACGGAGGGATACGATTTCTGCCTGGCGTGCGGCATGCCGGTCCCGACCGATATTGCGGTCCCGAATCTCGGCGAGCGACCCGAACCCGAGGTCCTCCCTCCACCGCCGCCGGCCGAGCAACCCCCTTTCATGCCGCCCCCACCGCCGGCCGGCCGGGAATCCCCGCCCGCCTATGCCGGCGGGGGCATGCGTGCGGAGGACGAACGCACCTGGTCGATGGCCGCCCACCTATCGGCGTTCGTGCAACTCGTCGGCATCCCCTCAGTCGTCGGGCCGCTCGTGGTGTGGTTGATCAAGAAGGACTCGTCGCCGATGGTCGACGCCCACGGCAAGGAAGCTGTCAACTTCAACATCTCGATCATGCTGTACGGGGTGATCTCGTTCCTGCTGTTGTTCGTGCTGATCGGCTTCCTGCTGCTGCCGGTGATCGGGGTCGCCTGGTTCGTCCTGGTGCTGGTCGCCACCGCGAAGGCCACCAACAACGAGTTCTACCGCTACCCGCTGACGATTCGTTTCATCAAGTAGCCGGCTACATCCATCCGATTGACCCGCCGGCTGAAGCGGGAACGATCGGCGCGTTGGGCGGGACGGGATCGATCCTCGAGTATCCGGCGCCCAGATCGGGCCTCCGGTCCTCCTCACCGCGGTTGGGCCACAGCGCTACCGCCCGCTCGGCCATCGCCGTTATTGAGAGAGAAGGGTTGACCCCCAGATTGGCACCCACCGCCGCTCCGTCGATGACGTGCAACCCGGGATACCCGAAAACACGGTGATAGGGATCGACCACGCCCTCTGCGTCGGTAGCACCGATCGGCGCCCCTCCCAGAATGTGGGCCGTCAGGGGCACGTCGAGAAGCGCCTCGTTGATGGAGCTGCCGGGGTACCCGCCGATGGCGGCGGCCGCCGCCCGGGCCGCCTCATTGGCGATTGGAATGTATGTGGGGTTCGGTTTCCCCTGGTCCGGGGTGGTCGTGAACCGGCCATTCCGGCGCAGCAACCGCAGACTGTTGTCGAGACTCTGCATCACGAGCAGGATCACCGTCCGCTCCGACCAGTGCCTCAGGTTCATGGCGCGCAGGACCTTGAGCGGACTCGCCAGGGCCGCACCGACGAACCTCATCCAGCGAGGCATCTTTCCACCGCCGTCCACGAGGATCGTTGTCAGCAGTCCCATCGAGTTGCTGCCGACCGGATAACGCACCGGTTCAATATGAGTATGTGGTTCCGGGTGGATCGAGGAAGTGATCGCCACTCCCTCGCTGTAGTCGACTGACGTGTCGCGCGCGCTGGCCCCGAGGATCGCCTCGCTGTTGGTGCGGAACTGATATCCGAGGCGATCAGACAGGCCGGGCAGGCTCCCCTCTTTCAACCGCAGCAGAAGCTTCGACGTTCCCAACGCTCCGGCTGCGAACACCACCTGCTCGGCCGTCAGCGTCTTCGGCTTCTTGTTGAACCAGGAGCCGGGTTTCTCTGCGACAACCGAGTATCCGCCGCCGGCCAGCGGAATCACGTTTGTCACCTGGTGGAGCGGATGTACCTCGGCACCGTGTCGTTCTGCCATATAGAGGTAGTTGCTGTCGAGGGTGTTCTTGGCGTTGAAACGGCATCCGACCATGCAACCGCCGCATTGCCGGCATCCCGTCCGGGTCGGTCCCTCGCCTCCGAAATAGGGGTCGGGAACCTCGACCTTCTCCTCACCGAAATAGACGGCGACCGGCGTGGGACGGAATGTCTCCTCGACGCCGAAATGGGCCGCGACCTCCTTGACCACCCGATCCGAGTTTGTTTCGGTCGGGTTGTCCTCGACCCCGAGCATCCGTTCTGCCTGGTCGTAGAAGGGATCGAGTTCATCTGCCCAGTCGGTTATGTCACCCCACTGTGGGTCTGTGAAGAAGGCCTCGTGCGGACGGTACGAGACGTTGGCCCAAACGAGTGACCCCCCGCCGACACCCGCACCCGAGAGGATCATGACGTGTTTCAACAGCGAGATTCTCTGGATGCCGCGCATTCCCAGTCGCGGGAACCAGAAGAAGCGACGCGAGTCCCAGTTCGTCTTGGGGAGCGTGTCGGCGCTCCACCGTTTGCCGGCTTCGAGTACGCCTACCCGATATCCCTTCTCGGTGAGTCGCATGGCTGCGACACTGCCACCGAACCCGCTACCGATGATGATGACGTCGTAATCGTGGCTCACGGCACGATCCTAGGAGAGAAGTCACGGGCGGCGGGTCGTCGGTCGCGAACAGTTCTCATCGGCTTCCGGCGACGTATTCGTTCAACTTGGCGAGAAGACCCTGTTTCTCGTCTTCCGGCAGGAACGTCGCCTCGATCGAGTTGCGGGCGATGCCTGCCAGTTCCTCGTCGGTCAACTCGAGGGCAGTCTGAACTCTCTCGTAGTTGGCACCTATGTAGCCGCCGAAATAGGAAGGGTCATCACTGTTGATCGAGACGTTGAGCCCGAGCTGGAGCATGTCGCGTAACGGATGATCCTCGAGCCGCCCGACCACCCGGAGTTTCAGGTTCGAGAGCGGACAGACGGTCAGCGGCACCTGCTCGGCGACCAGCCGATTCACCAGGGCTTCGTCTTCGAGTGCACGATTGCCGTGATCTATCCTCTCGGCTCCGAGAATATCGAGCGCCTCCCATACGTACTCAGGAGGGCCTTCCTCGCCGGCGTGTGCCACAACCCTCAAGTCCTCGTCTCGAGCCGCGGCGAACACTTCTGCGAAATCTCCGGGTGGATGACCGACTTCCGAAGAGTCGAGCCCGACGCCCAGCAACAGATGTCGATAGGGAAGGGCAGCCTCGAGAGTCGCCATTGCCTCCGCCGCGGGCAGATGACGGAGGAAACACAGGATGAGACCGGACGAGATCCCGAGGCTTTCCGTCGCTGCATCCAGTGCATCTGTGATGCCGCCGATGACGGTACCGATCGGCACGCCCCGCTCCGTGTGGGTCTGCGGATCGAAGAAGATCTCGGCTCTCGCCACCCCGTCCTTCGCCACACGGTCGAGATACTCGAAGGTCAAGTCGAAGAAATCCCGACGTGTGAGCAGCGTTCGGGCGGCCTCGTAGTAGACGTCGAGAAACGACTGGAGGTTCGTGAACTCATAGGCGGCTTCGACTTCCGAGACGTTCGAGTAGCTCAACTGCACCCCGTTGCGTTCACCGAGCGCCAGCATGAGGTCCGGCTCGAGAGTACCTTCGATATGCACATGTAACTCGGCCTTGGGCAAACCCTTCACGAACTCAGTCACGGTACCCCTTTCGGTTCTCTTGGAGTGAGACTATCCGGCCGACCGCGCCAAATGCGTCCTCGACTACCGCGCAGCCGGTGGTCGGGCCACTAACTTCGAAGCTATGAGCACACTTCTTGTCCGCAACGCGGCCGTCGTCGCCACCATGGACGACGAGCGGCGAGAGATCCCCGACGGCGGTTTGTTCGCCAGAGATGGATGGATCGAACAGGTAGGTCCCACCGATCAACTTCCCACCTCGGCCGACGAGATACTCGACGCCCGCCACCATGTCGTTCTGCCCGGTCTGATCAACACACACCATCACCTCTACCAAACCTTGACCAGAGCGGTCCCGGCTGCGCAGGACGCCGGTCTCTTCGGTTGGCTGAAGACCCTCTATCCGATCTGGGCCCGAATGACCGGCGCCGACGTGTTCATCTCCACACAGGTGGGGTTGGCGGAACTCGCATTGTCCGGTTGCACCACCGCCTTCGACCATCTCTATCTGTTTCCGAACGACGCCAGACTGGATGATGAGATCGAGGCTGCGGGCACCGTGGGCATTCGGCTGCACGCCTCCCGCGGGTCGATGAGCCTCGGAGAGACGGACGGTGGACTCCCCCCCGATTCGGTCGTCGAGTCGGAGGATTCAATCCTGGAAGACACACGTCGCCTGATCGAGACTCACCACGATGCGGAACGCGGCGCCATGGTCAGGATCGTGGTCGCTCCGTGCTCCCCGTTCTCCGTCACAAGCGCCGGGATGCGGGAGTCGGCCGAGTTGGCCAGGCAGTACGGAGTGCACCTCCACACCCATCTGGCCGAAACGATCGACGAGCAGGAGTTCTGTCTCGAGATGTTCGGGTTGCCTCCGCTGGCCTATGCGGAGAGCGTGAACTGGGCGGGGCCGGACGTATGGTTCGCCCATGCCGTGCACATCGACGGGCCGGGCGTCGAATGGATGGCTTCCACAGGTACGGGCGCCGCGCACTGTCCTACTTCGAACATGCGGCTCGCCTCGGGTATCGCTCCGGTTCGCTCCTACCTCCAGGCCGGTGTTCGTCTCGGCCTGGGCGTTGATGGTTCGGCATCCAACGACGGATCACATCTCCTCGGGGAGGTTCGCCAGGCGATGCTCTTGAGCAGGCTGGCGGCGTCCCCGACGCTCGAGGGCGGCCCGCTTCTGACCGCCCGCACCGCCCTCGAGCTGGCCACCCGGGGCGGAGCCGAGGTTCTCGGCCGCAACGACGTCGGTTTCCTGGCGCCGGGATTGGCCGCCGATTTCATCGCCATCGATCTGAATCGCCTCAGCTATGCAGGGGCGCTGCACGACCCCGTCGCCGCAGTCGTGTTCTGTCAACCAGGCACCGTCGACTTCTCGTTCGTTCACGGCCGCCGCATCGTCGACCGGGGACGGTTGACCACACTCGAACTCGGGCCGGTCGTGGAGAGCCACAACGCAGCGGCCCGGCGCCTGGTGAACGGCTGAGCACTCCCCACCGGCGCTATAGAGCGATGTCCTCGGGGCGAACCGGGACTCTGGTGAGTGCCTTGCCGGTCGCGTCGCGAATCGCCGCGACGACCGCCGGAGTGGAACTGATGGTCGGCAGCTCGGCAAAGCCTTTCGCTCCGAAAGGCCCCCAACTGGAAGGCTGCTCGATCAGGACTGCCTCGACCGGAGGAGCATCGAGGAACGTCGGCAGCAGGTAGTCGGTGAAGTTGGGGTTTCGAACGATGCCGCGGTCGACGATCAGTTCCTCCATGATGGCGAGGCCGATGCCCTGCATCGTCCCCCCTTCGATCTGCCCTATCACGGACATCGGGTTGAGCGCGAAGCCAACGTCCTGCGCCGTGTCGATCTTGACCACCCTGACCAGGCCGAGCACCGGATCGACGTCCACGACGGCCCGATGCGCCGAGACGGCGAAGTCGACGTGGAGGTTTCCCTGTCCGTTCTCATCCGGTTCATCCGATCCCCGATGCCGGTGCCGGACATGGGCGGAGAAGTCTCCGGCAAGACACGCCTCCGGCAAAGTCGCCACGAGCCGGTCCCCGCGCCAGATGCCGTCTCTCGAAAGGCCGTCTGCGTCGAAGTGCTCGAGAAGTTCGCTCCTGAGTTGCTCGGCTGCTTTCAACACGGCACCACCCGACATCTGCGTCTGTCGGGAGGCAGACGTGGAGCCGGCCGAGCCGATCTTGGAGGTGTCGGCGAACACGACCCGGACGTCCTCGATACCGGTAACGCTCCTCGCAATCTGCTCCAGCACGGTCACCATTCCCTGCCCGACCTCGATGGCCGCCGTGTGAATATCCAGGCCGACCGGTGTCAAGGTGACCCGCGCCTCCGCGTAGTCGTCGAATCCTTCAGAGAACGCCAGGTTCTTGAAACCCACCGCGTAGCCGACACCGCGGACAACGGCAGAGGCGGGAGTGGTCAGTCCGGTTCCCCCCGGAAGTTCTCGAGGATCGATGGAGATCGCCTCATCGGGAAGCGGCATCGCCCGCACCGATTCGATCACCTCTCGGGTCGGAAGAGGTTCGGTTATCAGTTGTCCCGTTGTGGAGAGCACGTCGCCCGGACCGATCGCGTTGCGCAACCGGAACTCGAGGGGATCCATGCCGAGTTCCTCGGCGAGTCGATCCATCTGCGATTCGACGGCGAAGCCCACCTGCACGGCCCCGAATCCTCGCATCGCACCGGCCGGCGGATTGTTGGTTCGTAGGGCGAATCCGTCCACGAACACATTCGGACACCGGTAGGGCCCTACGGCAAAACCCACCGCGTTGGCGATGACCGCCGGGCTCGTCATCGAGTACGCCCCGCCGTCGAGCAGCAGTTTCGCATCCACACGCACGAGATTCCCGGCGCGGTCCGCCTCGTGCCGGTAGTACATACGCGCCGAATGTCGCTTCACGTGGGCGGCGAAGCTCTCCTCCCGTCCGAACACCATCCGCACCGGCCGCCCCGTCCGGAGGGCCAGCAGGCACAAGTGCGTCTGGAGGCTCAAGTCCTCGCGGGCACCGAACGCTCCGCCGAGCCCGGTCGGGTGAACCCGCACCTCTGCGGGTTGAAGCCCGAGGCACTCGACGATCTGCTCGTGATCGACATGTGTCCACTGGGTCGGCCCGTAGACGTCGACGCCGCCTGCGCCGTCCGGCACTGCGATACCCGCCTCGTTGCCGAGCGGCGCCTGATCCTGTGTGGCGGTCTCATAGGTGGCCTCGACCACCACTTCGCCGTGCACGCCCCGGTCACCGCGATAGGAGACGGCCTTCCTCAAAACCTCGTCGCGCGCCAGAGCCTCATCCACATCCGTCAAAGGGTCGAGAGGCTCATAGGCCACATCGATTGCCTGCGCCGCTTGCGCGGCGGTCGTGGGATCGTCGGCCGCCACGATTGCCACCACTTCGCCCCAGTAGCGGATGGTTCCATCGGCCAGTACTGGTTGGTCGGCGACTATCTGACCCTGGAACCGCTTGGCGGGAAGATCATCGTACGTGAGGACCGCCTGCACGCCGCTCATGGCAAGGGCCGGACCGACGTCCAGATGCGTCACCCTGGCATGAGCCAGCGGACCGCGTCGCGCCGCGCCCCACAACATGTCCTGGGCATAGAGGTCGGAGGCATAGGCGAAGCTCCCGGTCACCTTCGGAATCGAATCAGGACGGGGAACCGATTCACCCACGCCCCTGCGTACCTTTCCGGCGGTCTCGGTTCGCGTGGTCATAGCTCATCCACCTCGATCAGGCTCATGATCGCCCGCTCGATGGCACCGTATCCGGTGCATCGACAGAGATTCCCCGACAGTGCTTCCCGGATCTCACCGGAAGTAGGCGAAGGATTGCGCTCCAGCAGGTCGACGCCGGCGACTACGAACCCGGGAGTGCAGAAACCACATTGCACGCCTCCATGGTCGATCAGCGCTTGTTGCAGCGGGTGGAGCTCGCCGTCGGAGACGATCCCCTCGACCGTCGTCACCGGCAGATCGTGAGCGTCGGCCGCCATGACCAGGCAGGAACACACCAGGTCACCATCGAGGAGCACCGAGCAGGAGCCGCACTCCCCCTGCTCACAGGCGTCCTTCGTGCCGAGCAGATTCAGTTCATCCCGCAGCACCTTCAACAGGCTGATCGGCGTGGTCACTTCCGCGTCGAGGACCTCTCCGTTGACTATCAACCGGACGTTCATGCCAGGCACCTCTCCAGAGCACGGCGGGCGAGCACACCGACGGCCATCCTTCTGTACTCCTCTGTCGATCGATGATCGGTGATGGGTCGCGCTTCCTCCGAAACGAGCCGCTGAAACTCATCGAGTGCTGTTTCACCGGGCGCAGCTTCTCCGGTGATCATCTCCTCGGCCCGCCGGGCACGGAGAACCGTGGGTCCGACTGCGCCCATCGCCACCGTCGTTGCTCCCGCTCGATCCCTGGTGACACAGACGGAGGCAATCGCGATCACCATCGCTTGTCTCACCCCTATCTTGGCGAACGCCGTCCGCTCCGGCACGACCTCCGGAAGGTGGGCGCCGAGGATCACCTCGCCCGGCTGCAATGCGTTCTTCTTCGGCCCCGTGAGGAACTCGTCCCATCTAATCAGTCGAGATCCGGCACTCGAGACCAGCTCGACCGTGGCGTCGATTGCAGCCAGGAACGGCAGGGCATCTCCTGCCGGACTGGCGGTTCCGAGATTTCCCCCGATGGTGCCGGCCGCTCGAATCTGCGGTGAACCGACCGTCCTGGACAGCTGGGCAAGGGCCTCTGTTTCACTGTGCTCCAGCCGTGCGTAGGTGACGCCGGAACCGATGAACGTGCTGTTCCAGATCTTGAGTTCCTGCACATTCCTGAGCGAGATGACGTTGTCCGGTCGCAAAACTCCTGCATTGACCAGAACCATGGAATCCGTGCCTCCGGCGAGGAGCAGAGCGTCCGGGAACGACGCGAGTGCATCAAACACGCCGGCCAGGTCCTGGGGTCGAACGATCTCCATGAGTGACACGCTAGTGGGCCGTCGGCACGACTGTGGAACAAGACCCGTCCGGCACCGGCTAGCTTCGTATCGAGCGATTCGGAGGTGACGCACGTGGCCGACATCGAGGCAGTTCTGGAAACATGCGAGAGGCGGTTGGAGGCCGGTTCACCCGTTCAACTGGGGGCAGAGGGATTCTGGACGGTGATCGGGCGGGTCAAGCGGGATCCGGCACTCGTAGAGAAGTACGCCGATCGGATCGGCCACATCGACAGACTCGCCTTCGAGGCCTGGGTGTTCCGCAGTTTTTCGATACGGTTCGGCGAGGTCTTGCTCTGGTTCGGAACGATCGTCGGTCTGGCGATCATCTCGGCGGGCTATTACGTCGACGAACCCTGGAGCGCCTTGCTGCTCCTTGCCGGCACCGGAGTGCTTCTCACCACTACACACGGACTCGGCCACCTGATCGTCGGCCGGATGGTCGGTATCCGGTTCACGCACTGGTTCATCGCGGGATTGAGCCGCCCGCAACCGGGCGTCAAGACCGACTACGCCAGCTACTTGCGGGTCCCGGCTCGCAAGCGGGCCTGGATGCATGCCTCGGGTGCCCTCGTCACCAAGGCTATGCCCTTTCTGATGCTGGGTGCTGCCTGGGGCATGGAAGCCCCCGGCTGGTCGTGGATTGCGCTCATCGGACTCGGCCTGGTGTTGATCACTACCGATGTGACGTTGTCGACCAAGCAATCGGATTGGAAGAAGTACGGGCGAGAAATGGCTATTGCACGGGAACTCGGCGAATAGCAGAGGGGGTCAGACTCTCCGCGAATGCTCGAACTAACCCATCAGAAGGACGGCTGTACCTCCAAGAGACCCGGCCCGCAGCGCACCGAGTGCCTCATTGGCTCCGGCCAGAGGATATCCGTCCGTTGTGGTGACAACCGGAATCCGGACCGCCAGATCGAGGAACTCCAGCGCATCGCGCCGCGTGTAGTTGGCAACGCTGCGTATCTGCCGCTCCAACCACAGGTCGTCGTAGTCGAACCGGGGAACCTCGTCGAGGTGGATGGCGTTTATCGCCACCACTCCTCCCCTTTCCAGCGCCCGGAGGGCCTGGACGACCACGGAGCCGGCCGGTGCAAAGGTGATTGCCGCGTCGAGCCGTTCGGGCGCCCGGTCGGCATAGCTTCCGGCCCAAACTGCCCCGAGTTCGATGGCCCGCCGTTGTTCGGACTCAGATCTGGTGAAGACGTATGTCTCACAACCCCAGTGGGCAGCCACCTGAATGGTTAGTGATGCCGACGCCCCGAAGCCGAACAGGCCGAGCCGCCCCCCGGGCTGGATCCCCGCAACCCGCAGTGACCGGTAACCGATCACACCGCCGCACAACAGGGGGGCGAGCTGCGGGCCGGTCGGTCCGGCTGGAAGCGGAAATGCGAAGTCGGCCCTCACCTTCACCTGGTCGGCGAATCCACCGTCCCGATCCCAACCGGTGAAGCGGGCGAACCTGCACAGATTCTCACGTCCGCCGGCACAGAACACACATTCCCCGCACGCCCCGGCCACCCATCCGACGCCGGCCCGGTCACCGATCTTCCAGCCCGCCACACCCGCCCCGAGCGCGGCGACGGTCCCGACTATCTGATGACCCGGCGTGACGGGTAGCCGGTGTGCCTCGATGTCGCCCTCGACCAGTTGAAGATCCGTCCGGCAAACCGCGCAAGCTTCGACCTCGATGGCCAGCTCGAGTGGGGCGGGCTCGAGGTCGGGCAGTTCGACGAGCTGCAGAGGCGAATCCTCGACGGATGACTGCCGGACGAGTCGCATGGCGCGCATGCCTTGAGTCTGCCACGGTCGAACCGCGTTCAATGAAGAATCGGCCTTAGACCAGGCGGATGCGAAGGTGGATCAAAACGCGGCGAGGCCCGGCGATACCGAACGCATCGCCGGGCCCACCGTTGATTAGGCCGTTACAGAGTGAAGGCTCGGAGCATCGATGACTCGGCCAGAGCATGCCACTCCTGCACCGAGTCGCGGAACTGACGCCACGGGCCGAGAATCTCGTTGAACCGGCCGTCGGTAGCGGCAACCTCGTCGAGCACACCCTCGAAGTCGGTCTTGAAGGCCGTCAAGACGTCCTCGGGGAACTCCCTGATCTCGGCAACCTGCTTGACCTGGGCGAGGGCATCCGAGTTGAGCACGTCGTAGTTGGCCATCGTGCCGAGATTGGCTGCTTTGGCGGCGTTCTCCACGGCGGCTTGATACTCCTCTGGCAGTTCATTCCACAAAGTCAGCGGCATCTGAACCTCGAGCGTCGAGCCAGGCTCCCACCACCCCGGGTGGTAGTAGTAGAGCTGGCTGCCGAGTTCACCCAATCCGAGGATGAGATCGTCGTACGGTCCCACCCACTCGGCCGCGTCGATCGCCCCTGTTTCGATCGATGTGATGATGTCGCCACCGGCCACAGTCACCTGCTCGGCTCCGAGATTGTTGAAGCTGCGGCCTGCCAGACCGGGAATCCTCATCTTGAGGCCCTGGAGATCGGCGACCGAATTGATCTCCTTGGTGAACCAGCCACCCATCTGCACGCCTGTGTTGCCGGCCGGGAACTGGATGAGGCCGAACTCTTCCGCGTAGTACTCGCGCAGCATCTCCAGACCGCCGCCCGCGTAGAGCCATGCGTTCTGCTGGCGTGAGGTGAGGCCGAAAGGCACAGCCGTTCCGAACTGCGTCGCCGGGCTGAGGCCTACGTAGTAGTAGGACGCGGTGTGGCCTGCCTCGGCGCCACCGTCGCGCACCGTCGGCAGAACCTCGAGGCCACCGACCAGCTCGCCGGCCACGCGCGGAGTCACGGTGAACTTTCCACCCGTCATCTTCTTCAGTTCGTCGGAGAAGATCTGGGCTCCGGCTCCAATGGTCCCGATCAGCGATCCGGGCCAGCTCGTCGGCATCTGCCAGTTGAGAACCGGCAGGTCGGATTGCGACAGAATGACTTCGGTGATCTCCGTGGTGTCATCGGCCAGGGTGGTGCTGACCGCGGCGTCTTCGTCACTGCTGCATGCTGCCAGGATCGATCCGGCAGCAGCAAGTCCGGCGACGCCGATGCCACTCTTGATGAAATGGCGTCGACTTACGCTTAGGTCTTCGACTCTTTCGTCCGTCTCCTGCGGAGATACGTGCTGAGACATGTCGCGGTCCTCCTCCGATCGCTCGAACCGTTTTAGCACGCCGCCGTAGGTGATGTCGACCGATCGCGAGAAAAAATGATCCGGTCTATCCGCTCGGCACGAAGAGATTGAAGGACGCCTCGACGATTCCGGGGAAGAAACCCAGAACCAGGAGCGCGAGCCCCTGAAGGGCCATGAAGGGCAGAGCACCCTTGTGGATGTCTGCAGTTTTGACCTCGGGCGGAGCGACGCTCTGCAGGTAGAACAAGGAGAAACCAACCGGCGGCGAGATGAAGGCCATGTTCAGGTTCACCGCCATCATCACCGTGAACCAGATCTTCTCCTGGATGGTGAACCCGAGCGTGTCCATCGCCGGCAGGAATATCGGGACGACTATGAACGTGATCTCGAGGAACTCGAGGTTGATCCCGAGCAAGAAGACGGCAATCATCGCCACGATCACGAAGCCCGTCTTGCCGCCGCCTATGCCGGCCAGGAAATCGGCAGTGGCGTCGGACCCTCCGAGCTGGAGAAACATCAGCGAGAAGAAAGAAGACGCAAACAGAAGTGTCATCACCAGGACGCTGATGTTGGCGGTCGATCTGGCAGCTTCCCGGAGCGCTTTGGGTGTCAACCGCCAGCGCGGTGTGATGTGCTGCGCACCAGCCTTGATGAGTATCTTGTCGAACAGGTAGGCGAGCACGGCCAGAAGGAGAGCTCCGAAGACGCCGACGGCTCCGGATTCCGAGGGAGTCGCAATGCCCGCGAAGATCGAGTACAGGACCCCGATTATCAACATGATGATCGGCACCACGGAGAACAGGACCTCGAGAGCCAGCACCTTGCCGGTCAGAGTCCTCTCCTCGATCGGCATGGCCGGACCGACGCCGGGACGGAGGTAGGAGATGCCCACCGCGTATGCGATATACAGGCCGCTGAGGATGAGGCCCGGTATCAATGCACCGGCGAACAAGCCGAGAATGCCGACGCCCATCTGCTGAGCCAGCAAGATCAGCACCAGGCTCGGGGGAAGCAACTGCGCGAGGGTTCCGGACGCGGTGATGACCCCTGTCGCCAGCTTGTGGTCGTAACCCAGGCGGACCATCGTCGGCAAAGACAGCAGGCCCATCACGATCACCGTGGCGGCGACGACACCGGTTGCAGCTGCCAGCAAGGTGCCGACCAGCACAACTGCGGCGGCGACCCCTCCCTTGAGCGGTCCGAGCAGCATCCCTATTGCATCGAGCAGCCGCTCGGCCAGGCCCGATCGCTCGAGAATCGCTCCCATCAATACGAAGAACGGAACCGCCAGCAATGTGGAGTCCGACACGGCTCCGAACCACCTGCCCGGCAGCACGTTGAGAGTGCCGGGATCAAAAGTCCCGGTGAGATCACCGATGAAAGAGAAGAGAAGGGCGGTCGAGGCGAATGAGAACGCCACGTTGTATCCGATGAGGATCAACACCAGGAATATGAGGAACATGACGAGTGAGAGGGCGACGCCGAGTTCCATCATTCCACCCGCAAAGGCGCTTCGTAGGCAGCGACTCCGGCCAGTTCCTCGTGCCCGAGCAGGACCAGGATCTGCTTGATGATCTCGGCAACGATCTGAGTGGCCATCAGGAAGAATCCAATGAGGATGAGCAACTTGATCGGACCCCTGGGGAGCCCGCCGGCATCTGTCGACTGCTCCCAGATCTCCCACACCTTCCAGGTCGACCACGATCCGTTGAAAGACCGACCCATTCCGGACAAGGACCAGGCCCACAGGACCTTCATCGACAGGACCAGGAACGGCAGGAAGAGAAACACGTGTATGAACAGATCGATGACGGCTTTCGTCTTGTTGGAGAAGTCGGCCCACCAGAAGTCGATACGGGGATTGACCCCTTCACGGACGCCGTAGTTGAAACCGAGGAGGAAGAGGGCCCCGAACAGCATCCATTGGAGGTCGAAGATCTCACCGACGATCACATCGCGTTGTATGAACCGCGCCGCATAACGCGTGACGACGTTGAAGAGACCAAGAAGGAAAACAACCCATACCAGCCCCAGCGAAACGCTTCCGGTGAAGGAAGTGAACGCCTCGATGGCACGACGCAACCGGAAAAGCAGGCCCACCATCCCGCCGGGAATCTCTATGGGTTCCGCCAGTTCGCGATGCCTGGCAAGTCCCTCCAGAAGGTCCTCGGCAGCCTGCGTAGCGTCGGATTTCGAGCCCGTTTCGCTCAATAGCCTCTCCATGCGTGTGATACGTTGGGATTCTCACGTTACCGCAAACGGTTCTCCGGAGCGCTCAAAAGTGGAGGGACTCTCTCATACGCAAGTTGCGAGTAGCCAGAGCGTTGACGTTTGCGGCTTTTCTCCTTGCGGCGAACGGCTGCGGATCAGACACCCCCGCCGCCAGCGGCGAACCTACCGCGAATGAGTTCAATGCCGCCCGGCGAGCCGCTCGAATCGAAACGACCGGATGCGGCCTGGCCCCGGACCGGACCGGGTCCGGAGTGGCGGTCGGCGATGGTCTTGTGATCACCGTCGCCCACCTGGTTGCCCGCGCCGACACCATCGAGGTGACGGTCGGGAACGGCGAGGCAGTCGAAGCCGCCGTCACGGCCGTCGACCTGAATCTGGACCTGGCCGCCCTTCGGATACCGTCCAACGGAATACCCGACATCGAACTGGCGGATGCAGCCAGAGGAACAACGGGGCTCATCGTCGGCGGAGCGGCCTCGGGCACGGTGGCGTTCGAGGTGAAAGATGTGGTCAGCTTGTCGATCGAGGAGGTTCTCGGCAGCGCCCGGCACAGCCGATCGGGCTATGAGCTCCGGTCCGTCACCACCACGGGAGATTCGGGAGCGGGAGTCTACGATCCCGAACACCGACTGATCGGTATCGTGTTCGCCACAGGACGTGACGGTGAGTCCACCTGGATCACATCCAGCGCCGAGGTCGCGGGTTTCCTCGCCGAAACCGGTGGCGACCGCACACCGATAGCCTGCAACGCAGAGAGTTCCCGGCTCGAACTCCCCTAGGGTCCGGCCCGGCCGGCAATTCGGTTGATGGCTTGTTCGGACGACCTGGGAACCGTGTAGACCGATCCGGCAATCTCCCAGTCGGCGGCGAGCACGGTGCCCCCGACCGGCTCGATCGCAACGTCCGCCGGCAGCTTCTCGATCATTCTGGTGGCCGCTTGTCTGATCCGGCTGGCCTGCAGCAGGATCACCCCCGTGGAGGTCAAGGCCACCACCTTGTAGTCGGTTGAAGCCGCCACGGCGAGCGCGGCACCCGCCAGACCGATCACGACACGCGTCGCCCAGTCTTCCCAGCCGACCCATTCCGCCACGATCACCATCCCCACGAAGGAGGCTATCCCGAAAGGCAGCATGAGCCGGTGACGTCTCCACATGTACGCCGCGTCGATCACATAGGTTCCGTCGTCGAGGAACCGCGCGATCGATCGAAGAAGATTGGCCTTGCGCACCGTCGGGTCAGGTTACCCGAGCACAGGCGTCACATTTCCTCGACTACCCCGAACGACTCATGGCGAACGACGACCCGATCCCCCAGGCGGACGATCTCGGGGCCGATCCTCAGCGGGGTCCGGCCGGCGGCCCACTCCACGGCAGCCCGAGCCGTCGGGTGTCCTGCCAGTTGCTCCAGGTTCTTGCGGGTGGGGAGGATGACCGTTGCCCTGCCCTCGGCGGCCGCCGCCAGCGCCCGATTCGGCGTGGTCCAGACGGAATGCACGGTCTCGACCCGGTCGTGCCCGGCCTGCTGATCCTCTGGAGCCACCGCAACGAAGAAACGCGTATCGAATCGGCGGTGAACACCGATGGGGGTCACCCACCACGACCACCAGACCAGCGAACCGAGATCCAGGGTGAGGTTCTCCGAGCGAAGCCAGTCTGCCCAGTCCCAGTGCGCTTGCCTCGCGTTGAGACGCTCCCTTGCCGCGCTGAACGACGTCGACGCCAGATCTTCAGCAGCCAATCGCTCCCCGGCGCGGGTGGCGAACAAGAGTCCGGCTTCCTCGAAGGTCTCACGCACCGCCGCCACGTAGAGGCGGAGAGCGAGATCAGGCGCGACACTCATCCGCTCACCTTCCGAATGCGGGTCTATCCCGCTCCACAAGTCGGCGTCCAGATCGTCGGAAGCGTCCAGCTTTCCCCCCGGAAACACGTATGCGCCTCCGACGAAATCGGAATCGAGGTGGCGCTCCAGCATGAGGACTTCGACGCCGTCCACTCCATCTCGCAGCACCATCACCGTTGACGAGTCGACGGCGGGAACGGGCGGGCTGGATTGGCTCATGACCCGCAGTGTATTGACAGTCTGCTTCGTGCGGTGCGGATGCGAAGACAGATCGGAATGGATCGGGCCGGCCGATGGTTGAACGCACCGGACCGCCGACACCGGAGCAGATCGATGACATACCCAACCCTGACGGACCGATCACCGACGATCGTTTCGATGCACGCGTACAGCAGGATTCTCGGATCCATCCGTGGCGCACAGTCGGAGCCTCATCCCCGCTGGTGGCATGCTTCCCTGCAGGTCACGCCCGAAGGTCTGGCCACCGGGGACTTTCCGCTGGAAGGGTCGACCGGCCGCCTCGTGCTCCAACCGGGCGGCCGGGTGATCAGTGGAACGGGAACCAACGGCGATTTCACCGTCGCACTTGCCGGTTCGGCCGCCACCGTGGGCCGACAGGTCCTGGACGGACTCGGCGCAACGATCGACGTCGACCCTGAGAGCTGGAATGCCATCGCAGCCGGCGAATATGATGCCGCCGTCGCAGATCACTATCACCGGGCGCTGCTGACGGTCTGGGAGACGCTGGAGGAGAGCGCAGGTTGGATCGCGGTAGATACGGGTCCACTGAATCTGTGGCCGCATCACTTCGACGTCTCCTTCGAATGGTTCAGCAATGCGGTCGAGGTCTACCAGGAAGAAGGCGGCCCGAAGGAGTACAACAAGCAGGTCGGCTTCGGCTTCAGCCCGGGAGACGACGGCGACCCGCAGCCCTACTTCTATGCCAACCCGTGGCCGTTCGACGAGGCGTTCCGAGCGGTGGAGCTTCCGGAAGGGGCCTCATGGCACGCGGAAGGATGGTCGGGTGCGTTCCTGCCCTACTCCGCGGTCGTCCAACGTGGGTCGGGGCTCCTGGCGGAATTCTTCAGCGTGGTCTTCGACGGAACGCGTGAGGCGTTGAGCTGAGACCCAAATACGCCCGTGGTCCGAAGTCCTGGGTCCTGGGTTCTAGGTTCTAGGTTCTAGGTTCTAGGTTCTAGGTTGCAGGTGCAGGTTCGAGGTCGTGGAGCGCAGCACTCAGAACCTGGAACAGGCCGCCGCCGGCGCCTACACGATCCTTCGGTCGCTGGCCCAGCGCGCCAGCTCGTAGCGGCTGGAGAGCTGCAGCTTCCTGAGCACGGCGGACACGTGTGATTCCACCGTCTTGACGGAGATGGACAGCTTGGTAGCCACCTGCTTGTACGCGTAGCCGCGGGCGATCAGACGCAAGACCTCGCGTTCGCGAGAGGTCAGCTGATCCAACTCCGGGTCGGCCGGCGCAGGCACGGTGTCGGCGAAGGCGTCCAGCACGAAGCCTGCCAGGCGCGGCGAGAAGACCGCGTCGCCGTCGTTGACACGGCGGATCGCATCGGCCAGTTCCGCAGGCGCAATCGACTTCGTCACATAGCCCCTGGCACCGGCCCGGATCATGGCGATAACGTCTTCGGCTGCATCGGACACAGACAGGGCCAGGAACTTGATGTCGGGGTTGGTCTCGAGCACTGCGTTGACGACTGCCAGACCTCCGCCGCCCGGCATGTGGACGTCGACCAGCACGACGTCCGGCAGCGTGGAGCGGATCCGTTCGATCGCGTCGTCGACGTCCGAAGACACACCGGCCAGGGCGAACACCTCGCTCAACTCGGCCTTGACTCCCGACAGGAAGAGCTGATGGTCGTCGACCAGGAATACGTCGATCACGTTAGCCTCACAGACATATGTACTTCGGTTCCTTCCCCGGGGCCGCTGCTGATGACGGCTTCGCCACCGGCTCTCTCCATCCGACCGATGATCGACTCTGAAATGCCTTTACGATCCGGGTCGGTTCCCTCGAGAGCGAAGCCGCACCCCTGATCAGAAACGAACACGTCGGCCGTGCCGTCGGAGGCTTCGGCAAACACCGAGATCAGCCCGGCTCCCGAGTGTTTGGCCGCATTCGTGATCGCCTCGCCGGCCGCGGCTACCAAGGCTCGCACCGCCTCGTCCATCGGGGCGTCACCGACTACCACGACATCGATCGGGACCTGATGGACCGATTCGAGCCGGGCCGCCGAACCCTCGAGGGCCGACCGCATGGTCTCGCCGTCCGCCGAAGGCTCGGGGCCGTACAGCCAGCCGCGCAGTTCACGCTCCTGCTGACGGGCCAGCATCGCCATCGATTTCGGATCATCCGTTCGCTGCATGAGAGCAAGGGTCTGCAGGACCGAATCGTGGAGATGAGCGGCCATCTCGGCCCGCTCTTCAGACCTGATGCGCTCACCACGTTCCGCCCCCAACTGACCGACCAGCCTCCACACCCACGGACCAAAGATGAGCAGAATACCGGCGATCGTCAACCCCACAGCCAGAGAAACACTTCCCACCAGTGCGTAGGCATCTACGGAGTTGAGATAGATGGCCAGACCACCGGTCATGAGTACCCCGCCGGCCATGATTCGGACCGCCACCGATCGCCAGTTGCCGCCTTCCCCCACGAATGTCTGTGTCGCCCATCGGCTCCGCCGTGACGGATCGACCCGCGACCAGGTCAGGGCAAAGCCGAACGAGATGAAAGTCGCCGACCAGACAAGCGAGTCGCCGAACCAGGATCCCAGGCTCCTCAACGTCAGAAGCACTCCGGCGAAGAGTATCCAGAGCGCCAACCTCTGACGCGGGAGCCGAGCCGCGAATCGCTCGCGCATCACGTCGACCCTCTCGGCGGGGACCTCATCGAGTGACAGGACCCACAGGACGCCGTACAACAGCAGTCCGATTCCGCCGGCAAATGCCAGCGAGACAAAGGCGGCCCGGACGTAGACGACCTCGATCTCGAGCACGTCGGCGATGCCGCCGCTCAGGCCGGCGACCATGCGGTCGTCGACGCTGCGCACGAAGGCGAAGCGCCGGCGCTGCGTTTGCTCGACTGTCTGGTCGGTGATCGAATCCTCCTCGGGCTTACGCGAGAATGATCCCACAGCAGAGAACTCCACCCAACAAGGGATCACCCTCACAAAACCCTGATCTCTCAGGGAATCGGTGGGGCCATACCTCATAGACGGGACCGACGCAGTGCAGGACGATGCGGGCATGTCAAACGAAACGAATCTCCAGCAGCCGCCCGCCGGCACCGAAGGACAGCCGGTTGGTGGTGGTGTAAGGGGTTCCCGCCCACCCCTCCGTCGAACCGACGGGATCCTGGGCGGCGTCGCGGCAGGCACGGCCCGCTACTTCGACGTGGAACCATGGATCATTCGGCTGCTCTTCTTGCTGCTGATATTCCCGGGTGTCGGCATATTGCTGTATGCAGCCGGGTGGCTCCTGATTCCGGCCGAGGGAACCGACCACTCGATCGGCGAGCGGTGGCTCTCGAAATTGGGCGGTGACAGCATGATCGGGACGATCCTGATTGTCCTCGCCGCCATCTGGCTGGTGGCCCTGCTCTCCGATGGAATCGGCGGGTTCGGACTCGCCGTTGCTCTGCTCATCATCGGCATCCTCCTCTACAAAGGAGAAATCGGGCAGAGCAAAGGTTCCCGAGACCCGGCAGCACCCGTATCTGCCGGGATGCAACAGACGACACCGAAGGTTGAAACGAGAGAAATCATGCCCCCACTTCCGCCGACACCCGCATACCAGACACCTCCACCTCCCCCCAGGCCGAAGAGACCGCGCTCGATGCTCGGCCGGTTGACGTTCGCGGCGATTCTGGTCGGGGTCGGGAGCATGGCGATCCTTGATACCGCCGGCGCCATCGAACCCTCCAGCCGGCACTATCTGGGACTTGCACTCGCAGTAACGGCCGCCGGCCTCCTCGTAGGAACCTTCTGGGGCCGGTCGCGGGCGCTCATCGCTCTCGGTCTGGTGCTCCTGTTCGCTATGGGTGGTGCGGTGATCACCGACGTGGTGACCGACATCGAAGCCACCACAGAGCTGTATTCGCCGGCCTTCGTCAACGAGATCCAGGCGGACTACCACCTCGATGCGGGCAAACTGGTGCTCGACTTCACAGACCTGGACCTTGCCGGCGAGACCGTCGACGTCAGAGCCGACATCGGCGCCGGACAAATCGAGGTCAGATTGGCGGCCGACCAGGGAGCCGACGTCGAAGCCCGCACGGGCATCGGACGGGTGGAAGTCTTCGGACGCTCGAGCGAAGGCCTCGGAGTCGGTCGAAGCGACGACTTCGCCGGCACGTCCGGAACATTGATTCTCGATCTCGACGCAGGCGTGGGCGAGATCGTCGTGACGCAGGAGAGATGACGATGCAAGAACGACACCAAATGGACATCCTTTCCCTCGTATTCGGCCTTCTGTTTGCAGCGCTGGCGTTCCCGGTTCTGGTAACCGACACACCGCTGGACTTCGAGGCCGGCTGGGTGGTGCCGGCCGTGATCGTCGCCATCGGCGTCGTCCTCGGCGCCAGCGCCTTCCGCAGGCGTCCGGACGAAGCGACGCTCGAATCCTCGGCCGACCCGGCCGTGGCCGCCGCCATGGGTGAACTCCCCGACTCACCCGAGTTCGAATAGCGGTCGCGCAGCGGTAACTCCGCCAAGACCAATACCGAGAGGCCGGTGCCCACAGGCACCGGCCTCTCCCTTGCTATCGTCGCAACCATGCGTTTTGGAGCTTTCATACCCCAGGGCTGGCGTCTCGATCTCGTCGGACTCCCGGCTGAAGAACAATGGCCGGCGATGGTCACCGCCGCGAAGACGATCGAGCGACTCGGGTTCGAGTCTGCCTGGGTCTACGACCATTTCCACACGGTGCCGAAACCCACCCAGGAAGCGACCTACGAGGCGTGGACGCTCATGGCCGCACTGGCTGCCGTCACCGACACGGTTCGCCTCGGCCAGATGTGCACGTGCAACTCGTACCGCCCGCCGTCCTACCTCGCCAAAGTGGCAGCCAACATAGACGTCATCTCGGGCGGCCGTCTGGAGATGGGCATTGGAGCCGGCTGGTACGAGCACGAGTATCTCGGGTACGGGTACGGGTTCGACAAACCGTCGGTGCGAATCGGCATGCTGCGCGAGAGCGTTGAGATCATGCAACGGATGTGGACGGAAGAAGAGGTCACCTACGAAGGCAAGTATTACCGGCTCGCCGGCGCGATCAACCAGCCCAAACCGGTGCAGGATCCGCACATCCCATTCTGGATCGCCGGCGGTGGAGAGAAACTGACCCTGAACGTGGCTGCCCGGTATGCCGGGTACACGAACTTCGGTGGCACGATCGAGAACTTCAAACACAAATCCGAGGTACTGGCCGGTCACTGCCGCGAGGTAGGCCGCGACTTCGACGCGATCACTCGGTCGGCGAACTTCAACGTGATCATTGGAGAAACTGAAGCCGACGTGAAGGACAAGTACGACTGGCACCTCGACCACTACACCCCGCTGATCGGCGCCGAGCGGGCCGAGAGAACCATGCGGAACTTCGATGGACCGGGAGGACTCGCAGGCACGCCGGAGCAAATCGTCCGGAGCCTCCAATCCTGGGAGGCAGCCGGTATGGGCTACTCGATCGTGTACTTCGCCGATGCCGCCTACGACACCTCCAGCATGGAACTGTTCATGCGGGAGGTCGTCCCGCATCTGCGCTGAGGAACAGATGTCCGACCATGAGGAGCTGGTCGTCAGGGTCGGACGGCCCGAGGACGCCGACGGAATCGTCGCCCTGGTCAACGAACGGATCGGCACGGAGGACGGGCCGGAAGCTCGCCTGACGCTCGACGATCCGCGCTTCGGTCCCGGCGGCTGGACGGTAGCGGCAGACGGCGACCGGATAGTCTCGGTTCTCGGACTGTTTCCCGCCTCGACGCGTGTCGGGAGCGTCGCGGTGCAGTCCGCCTTCATCGAGTTCGTGGCCACAGCGCGAGACTACGAAGGCCGTGGACTAGTCCGGGACCAAATGGAGCTGGCGCATCGGATATCGGCTGAACGCGGCGACCTCATCATGTGGATGGTCGGCATTCCCTACTTCTACCGGCAGTTCGGATACGAGTACGCAGTGCCAACGCCGCCCACGATCGCCGTCACGGGATCGGGGGTTGGGGCTGCCCCGGACCTGTCCTTCCGGGTGGCAACCGCAGACGACATCGACACGGTCACAGCTCTGCAAGGCCACATGGCGGCCTCCGCCGTGATCGTCGCTGAGCACGATCAACTCCTGTGGTCTTGGTATATCGCCTCACCCGTCTACCGGGTGGTGATAGCCGAGCGGCAGGGAACGCCGGTGGGAATGATGCGCATCTACGACGATGACGGTCACCCGCTCGTATTCGACGTGGCAGCCGGGGACCCGGCCACGTTTCTCGCCCTGGCAGGGGAGGCTGCCGGGCCGGGCGGCACAGCCACCGTGGCGTTGAGACCCGGCCTCGAGGACTTCGCAAGTGGCCTGGGCGAGACCGACCGGGACGGTTACGCCTACTACACGCGCGTCCCCGACCCCTGCGCGCTACTAGAGGCGGTGCTGCCGGAACTCAACTTCCGGATGGCCGACTCAGGGGCAGAGTTCGAGGACGGCGAGCTCCTCATCTCCCTGTACAGAGAGTCGATAACCGCGCAGATACGCAACGGACAACTCGAGTCGTTCGGGCGCGGCGGCACCGTGCAAGCACCCGTTTCGCAAGGAGGCTGCGGCGTTCCCCCGGATCTGATCGCTCACCTCATCCTGGGACCGCTCGGCGCCCTGGAACTGGAGCGGCGCCACGCAGACGTCCTCCTGGGCAGACGACGGGAGTTGATGGATGTTCTGTTTCCGCCGCAGACGGTCGACGTTCAATCGTGGGTGTGGCCGTAGGAAGAGAACACGGGCACCCGGCGTGAGAGAACCTCAGACGGTGAGGACTACTTTGCCTCTGGCCCTTCGCCCGGTGAGCGACCCGAACGCCTCTTCGTAATCCTCGAGCCGAAATACGTCGGTGACCCTTGGATGCAACTTGCCCTCGTCCACCATCGAGAACAGCTCACCGAAGTTCTGCATCGAGGCGGCCGGGTCACGGCCGGCCCAACTCCCCCAGAAGACGCCGACAATCGAGAGTCCTTTCAGAAGGGCCAGGTTCAAAGCGATCTCAGGAATGGGCCCTGCTGCAAAGCCGATGACCAGGAAGCGACCGTTCCACGCTGTGGAACGCAGGGCAGGTTCGGAGAGATCTCCCCCGACCGGGTCGTACACGACGTCCGCTCCGGCACCGCCGGTGAGCTCCTTGATGCGGCCGCGCAGATCCTCGGTCGTGTAGTTGATGCCCTCGTCGGCGCCCATGTCGGCGGCGAAGACGAGTTTCTCGTCTGTAGACGCGGCGGCGATCACCCTCGCCCCCATCGCCTTGCCGATCTCCACCGCCGACGAACCGACGCCGCCTGCCGCACCGAGCACGAGCAGCGTCTCACCCGGCTGCAGACCGGCACGCTGCTTGAGCGCGTAGTAGGAAGTCCCGTAGGTGAGACCGAATGCGGCGGCTTCTTCGAAACTGAGCTTGTCCGGCTTCGGCATCAGCGAGTGAGCCGGAACCTTCCATTTATCGGCGAACGCTCCGACGAGGCCCATCGAGATGAAGGGAGCTCCGATCGGAACGCCGGCAACACCTTCACCGACCGCCGAAACGACTCCGGATGCCTCACCGCCCGGGATGAACGGCAACTCCGGCTTCATCTGGTACTTGCCCTCGATGACAAGCGTGTCCGGGAAGTTGAGGGCGGCCGCCCGAACGTCGAGGACGACTTCGCCCGGCCCGGGAACCGGATCCGGCAAGTCGACGAGAGAGAGCTTCTCCGCCGGCCCGAGCTCAGAACAGACCACTGCCCTCATGAGCTATGCCACCTCGAACAGGCCGGCTGCGCCCATACCGCCGCCGACACACATTGTGTTGACGACATACCTGGCGCCGCGGCGCTTTCCCTCGATGAGTGAGTGTGCGACCATTCGCGATCCGCTCATGCCGTACGGGTGCCCGATCGAAATGGCGCCACCGTTGACGTTGTAGATCTCGTTGTCGATACCGAGTTCGTCGCGGCAGTAGATGGTTTGCACGGCGAATGCCTCGTTGAGCTCCCACAGATCGATGTCGTCGATCGTCAGATTGAAGCGCTCGAGGAGTTTTGGAACGGCGAACACGGGGCCGATTCCCATGATGTCGGGATCGGTGCCGGCCACCGCGATTCCCCGGTAGTAGCCGAGTGGCGACAGGCCGCGACGCTCGGCCTCCCCGGCTTCCATCAGGACACATGCCGATGATCCGTCGGAGAGCTGACTGGCGTTGCCGGCGGTGATGGTTCCGTCTGGAAGGACGACCTTCAGGGAGGCAAGGCCTTCGAGCGTCGTGTCGGCCCGGTTGCCTTCATCCTTGCTCAGCGTGACTTCATCGATGCCGACTTCGCCGGTCTCTTTGTCCATGACCATCTTCTGAGCCGTCATCGGCACGATCTCGTCATCGAACTTCCCGGCTGCCTGAGCAGCGGCCACTCGCTGCTGGCTCTGCAGGCCGTACTCGTCCTGCGCCTCACGGGCGATTCCGAACCGCGCGGCAACTACCTCGGCCGTCTGCAACATCGGCATGTAGGCGTGCGGGTAGTTGGCGATTACGTTCGGATCGATGAACCTATCGAGCCGCATGTCGTTGGTCTGAACGAGGCTGATCGACTCGACGCCGCCACCAACGACGATGTCCATCTGGTCGTGAATGATCTGCTTGGCGGCGGTGGCGATCGCCATCATGCCCGAGGAGCACTGACGGTCGATTGTCATGCCGGGAACGGTCGACGGGAATCCGGCGGCCAGGACCGTGGTCCGCCCCAGGTTGTATCCCTGGGTGCCCTGTGCCTGCGCACAGCCCATGATCACGTCGTCGACCTCGCCCGGTTCGATACCTGCCCGCTCAACGGCGTGACGCAGGCTGTGTGCGGCCAGCGTCGGCGCCTCGGTGTTGTTGAAAGCTCCCCGATAGGCCCTTCCGATAGGTGTGCGCGCAGTCGATACGATTACCGCTTCTCTCATGAAACTCTCCTCATGTTCTCGTCGTGGACCTATTCGTTTGTCTAGAGGGAGAGGCCCAGCTTGGCGGCAGCCTGTCCGAGGAACTTCTGCGTTTGCAGGCCTCCCATCTCCAGGGCCAGCTGCCCTTCTTCGTCGGCGATTTCCGCCCAGTGCTGTGCGACTCCTTCAGGCGTGACCTCATCCGGCAGCAGGCTCACGCCGGTTGTCTCGTGGATCCTGGCGACTGCGAACGAACCTGCGCCTGCCGAGAGAATCGTCCGGCTGGGCGCGTCCTCTGATACGAGGTAGACCAAACCGGCGGAAACCGACTCTGGAGTCAGGAGAGGGGCAATCGCATCGGGAATCAGGCCTTCCAGCATCCGCGTGGCAGCCGCCGGTGCAAGGCAGTTGACCCGGATGTTGTACTTGGCCCCCTCGAGATGAAGAGTATTCATCAGGCCGACGACGCCCAGCTTGGCCGCCCCGTAGTTGGCCTGGCCGAAGTTGCCGTACAGGCCGCTCGAAGAGGTCGTCATGACGACCCGCCCGTAGCTCTGTTCACGCATCAGGGGCCAGACGGCCTTGGTGGCGTTGACCGAACCCATCAGGTGGACGTCCACGACGGTCTGGAAGTCGGACAGCTCAACGTTGGCGAAGGACTTGTCACGCAGGATGCCGGCGTTGTTGACCAGGATGTCGACGGAACCCCACTTCTCCTTGGCTTCCGCCACCATCGCCGTCACCTGATCGAAGTCGGTGACGCTGGCCCCGCTGGCCATTGCTTCGCCACCCCTCTCGACGATGAGAGACACGACTTCCTGCGCAGCATCGCTGGATGATCCCGTTCCGTCCAGAGACCCGCCGAGATCGTTGACAACGACTCTTGCCCCACGTTCGGCCAGAGCCAGAGCGTGGGCCCTTCCCAGGCCTCGTCCCGCCCCGGTGACTATCGCTACCCGTCCGTCGAAATTGAGCATTGCTGTTTCCTCCGTTACTGAACTACGAACAGTGAGAGCGTTTCGGCGACCAGGGCGGGTTTGTCGGAACCCTTGATCTCGATGGTGACGTTGGACTTGAAGAGAAACCGGCCCGGTCCCTTCGGCGTCACCTCGGCGAGATGAATCCTGGCGCGCACGTCGCTTCCCACCTTCACGGGTTCCAGGAATCGCACCTTGTCGGACCCGTAGTTGATGGCCATCACGAGCCCCTCCGGAATGATCCCGGCGGCGGCCGTGAGGTAGGGAATCAGTGAAAGGGTGAGGAACCCGTGTGCGATCGTCGTCCCCCACGGGGTCATCTTGGCCGCCTCCGGGTCGACGTGTATGAACTGGTGATCGTTGGTGGCTTCCGCGAACGCGTCGATACGGTCCTGATCCACGGTGAACCAGTCGGACTCTCCGATGTCTGTGCCTACGTAGTCGGCCAGCTGGTCGACGGGTACAACCTTCATCGTCATACTCCTATCTCGAATCTCTCAACTTGTCTGCGGCGGCTTCGGCGAGCGAGACGGCCTGGGCGGCGAATAGTTCCTCGGTCGCCGGGTCCACCTCGCCGTACGCGCCCCCTGCGTACCGCGTGTAAACACCCTCCATGATCATCGCCAGCTTCCAGGTGGAGAAGGCGACGTAGAAATCGATCTGGCTCACGTCCAGGCCCGAACTCTGCGCGTAACGCTCGATGAGCGCGGCGCGGGGTGGGAACCCCTCGATGCGGCTCGGCGAAGGCGGGAACGGCGCCGGTGGATCGCCGGCCTCCTGCCAGGCCGACAGGACGGTCCCGAGATCGGCGAGCGGGTCACCGAGTGTGCACAGTTCCCAATCGAGGACTGCCAGGACGTTGCCTTCCGCATCCACCCGGACGTTGTCGATCCGGTAATCACCGTGAACGACCGAAACTCGCTGCTGGGCGGGGATGGTGGCGGCGAGGATGTCGTGGGCCTCCCTGGCACCGGGCAGCTCCCTGGTCTTGGCCGCCTGCCACTGATGATGCCAGCGACGGAGTTGCCGCTCGAAATAGCCATCGTGGCGACCGAGATCCCCGAGTCCGACTTCGTGAACGTCGAATGCATGCAACTCCGCCAGCGTGTCCATCAGCTGCATCGAGACACGATGGCGTGACTCGATGGGCAGGTCGCGCTCGGCGTCCTCTGCCAGTTCCACGGTGAAACCGTCAACGTATTCGGTCACATAGAACTCCGCACCGGTCACCGACTCGTCATCACAGAATCCGATGGTTGCCGGCACTCGATAGCCACTGCCTGCCAGGGCCGTGATTATCCGGTACTCCCTGCCCATGTCGTGCGCGGAAGGCAGCCTGCCGGACAGAGGGGGCCGCCGGAGCACCCATCGCCTGTCGGCGGCATCGGTCACGACGTAGGTGAGGTTGGAGCGGCCGACGCTCGGACGATCGAAGCGGAGCGGTTGGTTCACGTCGGGAACCCGGGCGGCCAGCCAACGGGTCACCTCCGCGACGTCTACTCCGGTCGACGCTTCGTCTGCCACCGTCGCTACTCCCTTTCGCCGTACTCGACACTAGTGACCGCGCCACTGCGTGCGATCGCCCCACTCCGGGGTCGATCGGCATGCTCTTCATATTAGTGATCGTTAACTTGCATTTGCTCAGCGCGCCGGCGAGACGGCGCGAGCTGAGGGTTTCGAGTTACCAATCGGGAGTTACGAAGTACAAGACGCCGGGTGCGGATCCCGAGTTGGGTCAGTCGTCGCCGTCGGTGCCCTTGTCGTTGCGACCGAGGCCGCGACCCGGCTTCTCGACGGTGAAAGCCTCAACGGCCTTGACCATTCTCAGCGCCTTGTCCCCGCTCGGAGCAAGCGTTGATGGGCTGAGCTCGTGCGACAAAGCAGCATGGACCAGCTCGGCGTGGCCACGCCCGTACGCATTGCCTTTACCGCTGTCGTTCTTCTCGTAGCCCTTCAGCTTCAGGGCTGCGGCCTCCACCCTTTGCTGCGCTCGTGCCAGACCGGTTGCATGATCAGGATTGCCCAGCGCGTGGATCGGTATGCCCGTATCGGGGTTGCGAGTCTCGGCCGCTTCCAACATGGCCAGGGCTTTCGAACTGCCACGAACGAGTCCCTCAATCGCCTTGTCGAGGACATGCTGCGCCGGCCCGGTTTGACTGTCTGCCGTTGCTGCCGGCGCCGGTCCCACGACCAGTGCGATCGATAGTCCGGCTGCTGCCACTGTGAGTGCTGTTTTTCCCATATCTCGCTCCTGTGAGTGAAGTCGCAGCAAGGCGCCGGACGTTACGCCGATACTCAGCGGTGTTCCGGACAGACGATTTCGATCGATGCGCCCAGCAGCACTCCGGCCATCAGCCCGTCCTCTTCGTCGACGTCCACGAGTCCACCGTCTGAAAGCCGGTCGAGGTATTCGGTTAGGAGTTCTTCTGCGGTCATGCCCTCCTCCAGGAGATCACAGAACAACTCCGCCGTGGCTATGAAGACCTCCGGATCCTCGAGGGCGGCACCCTCGTATGTGGTTGATTCCATGGCGCTTTCGACGGCCGCGATGAGAGCTGCATAGTCGGGTACGAACTCGTCAACCGGCGAAGACGTAGCAGTCGTCGAGGGAGCCGGCGTGGTGCTCGACGGGAGCCCGGCTGCCGTGGGCGAGGTTGCAGTGCCTTGCTCATTCGCTTGCCCGGCACACGCGCTGAAGAGCACGAGAGTGGCGATCAGGAGCGAAGGGCGATGACGGGCACTGGCCATAGTGAATGATCGGCGGGACCTCTGGTGAACTCAAGCACTCTCTGCCGAACACCTCCGGTTGCCGCCGGTTAGGCTCGGTCGCCGATGTCACACGAGGGAGCCATGTCCGTCCAACCGCCGGTTGCCGATCGCAGACCCCATTCAACGACCAGCCACGGCCATACGAGAGAGGATCCGTATGCCTGGCTGAAAGACGTGAACTGGCAGCAGGTGATGCGAGACCCATCCCTCCTCGATCCCGACATCCGCGCTCATCTCGAGGCGGAGAACGACTACGCCGACAGTCGGCTCGACGGTGCATCCGGTCTCCGCGACGAGCTCTTCACCGAGATGAAGGGACGGATCAAGGAAGACGACAGTTCGGTCCCTACCCCGGACGGGCCGTGGGAGTACTACCGCCGCTTCGATACGGGCGGTCAGTATCCGATCTTCTGCCGCAGACCTCTGGATTCAGACGAGGAAGAGATCCTCTTCAACGGGGATCTCGAGGCGGAGGGCAAGGAGTTCTTCCGTATTCACACGCTCGAGCCGAGCCCCGATCACCGGTTGCTCGCCTACTCGGTCGACGTTCACGGGAGCGAGTTCTACACCATCCGGGTACGCGATCTCGACAACCTCGAGGACCTCGATGATCTTGTCGAGGATGCGAACGGCACAATCGAATGGTCGGCCGACTCCACGGCCTTCATGTACCTGAAGCTCGATCAGAGCAACCGCCCCGTCTGGGCCTACTTGCACGGGCTCGGGACCGATCAAGCCGAGGACGGACTCATCTACGAGGAACCCGACGCGGGTTTCTACGTAGGACTCGGCAGGACCGAGAGTGGCAAGTACATCGAGATCGCGGCAGGAGACCACGAAACCTCCGAAGTCAGGCTTCTGGATGCGGCCCGGCCAACCGGCCCGCCGGTCCTGATCGCCGCACGCCACCCGGGCGTCCTCTACTCGATCAGCGAGCAAGGCGACCGGCTCTACATCAACACGAACGCGGACGGAGCCGAAGATTTCCAGATAGTCACCGCCGAAGCATCGGCCCCCGGACGCTGGTCGACTCTGATTCCACATCGGCCCGGCACCCTCATCCTGGGCGCGGTCGCCTTTCGGAACCACCTTGTCCGCCTGGAAACCGAGGAGGGTCTGCCGCGAATAGTCATCCGTGACATCGATTCAGGCGATGAGCGCTCGATCGCGATGGACGATGCCGCCTACGACCTGGGATTCGCCCCTTTGCGGGAGTACACCGACACACTCCGATTCACCTACAGCTCGCCGTCTACCCCGCTGCGGGTCTACGACTTCGATCTGGAGACCGGCGACCAGACACTGCGCAAGGAACAGGAAGTACCGAGCGGACACGATCCCAAGGACTACACGACCGCACGGGTCTTCGCGACCAGCCACGACGGCGAGCGTATCCCGGTAACACTCCTGTACAGGAGCGGCCTGGACCTGGACGGTTCGGCACCCTGCCTGTTGTACGGATACGGATCGTACGGATACAGCATGCCGGCTTCCTTCAGTACGAATCGATTGAGCCTCGTCGATCGGGGCTTCGTCTACGCGATCGCCCACGTCCGCGGTGGCAAAGAGGGCGGTTATCGCTGGTACACGACGGGCAAGCGAGAGCACAAGCTCAACACGTTCCTCGACTTCCTGGCCGCTGCCGGGGCCCTGATCGAGATGGGTTTCACATCGGCCGGCAAGATCGTCGTCTTCGGAGGAAGCGCCGGAGGGCTCCTGGTCGGGGCCACCGTGAACATGGCTCCTCCCGGATTGCTGGCGGGCGCCATCGCCGAGGTTCCGTTCGTCGATGTGCTCACGACGATGCACGACCTGGATCTGCCGCTCACTCCGATGGAGTGGCCGGAGTGGGGCAACCCGATCCAGGATCCGGCCGCATACGAATACATCGCCTCGTACTCGCCCTACGACAACGTCGAAGCGAAGGAATACCCTCCGATGCTGGTCACCGCCGGACTGACGGACCCGCGGGTCACCTACTGGGAGCCGGCCAAGTGGGTCGCCAGGTTGCGTGAGATGAAGACCGACGACAACCTGCTGGTATTGCGCACCCGTATGGGAGCCGGCCACGCCGGAGCCTCCGGCCGCTTCGACGCCTTGAAAGAGCTGGCAGAGGACTACGCATTCGCATTGATGGTGACGGACTCAGGCTGAGTCCGTCACGCCCCCTCACCAAACCCGTTCACCCAAACTCCGCTCCGATGCCCAGGCGGGCGGCATTGCGCAACGCGGTCACGGCGGCGGCCACGTCCTGGCTGGCGATGCCCACCGACTTGAAGACCGTCGTGCCCTGGGGCGCCTCGAGCCTGCCCTCCAGCACATCGGTGATCGTGGCATCGGGGGTGCGTCGCACCCGGATCAGATCTCCGGCTTCGGCGGCGGCTGCATCCAGATCGTCGACGACCACGAACGCCTCGCTCAACAAAGCGCCCGGCAGCTCCACCATTTCGGGTGTGAACGCCCCGACCGCGTTCACGTGGGTTCCCGGCCTCACCGCAGAAGCGGAGAACAGCGGTTCACGAGCGGGCGTAGCGCAGGAGACCACGTCCGCCTGCTCGACCGCCGCATTGGCGTCCGGCTCCACCTCACCTCCCACGCGCTCGGCCAGAGCACGCGCCCGGGAAAGCGACCTGCTCCACACGATCACTCGCTCGATGCGCCGGACCTCCCTCACGGCGGCCACCTGATCGAACGCCATAGCTCCGGCACCCAGCATGGCCATGGTCGCGGTCTGCTCGGACGCAAGTAATCGCGTGGCGAGCCCGCAGGCCGCACCGGTCCTGATCGAAGTCAAGGTCGATCCGTCGACCATGCCCAACGGAGTTCCCCGCTCGTCGAAGACCGCCACCACACCGATCGGGTTGCCGGGCACGATCGAGACGACTTTGACCCCTGTCGTTTCACCCACCCTTCCCGGCATGAACAGCGAACCCCCGAGCAGCCGGCGGAGCGGCACTTCCCGGTTCGATGCGAACGCGGCCTCCATCGACTCGATAGCTTCCGACATCGGCAGCGCCAGCCGCAAGTCCTCCGGGCCCAGCCAGTACATCAAGCGAGCACACTCTTGGCGGCCACATCGATCGGATCCCTGTCGACGGAGAGCAGAGACATCGGCACATCGGTGTCGAATGAGGCCCGCTCCCCGGTGATCGCCTGGGCGACCATCGATCCGATCATGGGTGCGAGTTTGAATCCGTGCCCGCTCAACCCGTTGGCCAGCCAGTATCCGTCCATTCCACTGGGACCGACAACGGGATGCACATCGGTGCGGTTGATTGTGTAGAGGCCGGCGATACCGGTCACTCCCCCGCGATGAGGAAGCCCGGGAATCCGATGATGAAGACCGTGGATCTTGATGTCGCGAAACGCCGCGTCGGCACTCGTCTTGAAGTGGTCTGGGTCTTCCACCCGCTCTCGCTCGTCTTCCTCCAGGACCGAACCGAACAGGATCCGGCTGCCGGCTGCGTCGGGCCGTAGGTAGATGCCGGTCGACGCTTCCACGACTATCGGAAGCGAACCGAGCTCCTGGGGCCAGTCCCGATAGACAACCTGAACCCGGGTTGGTTCCAACGGCCAATGAAGATCGAGTCCGGCCAGCTGGTTCAGCCGATTGCACCATGGACCGGCCGCATTGACGACCAGACCGGCTTCGATCGCACTTCCGTCGGCGAGTTCGATCCCGGCGACCCGTTCTCCGTCCTTGCGGATGCCGGTGACCCCGGAGCGGAAACGGACGGATCCTCCCCAGTTGCGGGTCGCTTCGATGAGATCCGCGTTGGCTGCGGACGGATCGGCGTAGCCGGCATCCTCTTCGAAGACCGCCAGTTCGATCTGACGGCACTCGTGTTCCACCGCGCCGGTCAGGTCGAAAGGTGCAACGCAAGTCGAGAGGCTGGGAAACCGCGCGGTGATTTCGTCGGAGGAGAGCAGCGAGATCGCCACTCCTGCTTCTCCGAGGCGGTCACGCTCCGCTTCGAGACGGGCCCTGTCCTCGTTGAGCAGCCACAACACCCCCGTGTGCGTGAACTCGTTCCCCGGCCGCTTCAGTCCCGTGAACTCCGCCCAGTTGCGATAGGCGGCCAGTCCGTCACGCGCCAGGCGGATGACGTCCGGATTGGAGTAGCGGCAACGGCAGATGGACGAGGAAGCGCCGGTCGAGCCCTCCGCCGGCCCGGCTCCCTTGTCGAGCAACGTGACGCTCAGCGAGGACCGGCGAGCGATCTGATAGGCGATCGCGCTCCCGACGATCCCGGCCCCGACGACGACGACATCAGCGGTTTCACTCATGGAGCCAGGCTACCCGTCACCCGCCGGATTCCACCTAGAACGCCTCAAGTGATTTCCTGGCCATGTCGTGGAGGATCATGCGGTGCCGCGGGTTGGCGATGCTGTAGACGACGTTGTCACGGGCGGCCGATCCGATCAGTCCCATCACTGCGTGCGCCGCAGCTCTCGCCTCGTCGAGAGTCAGTTTCGGGTGCAGCTTGATGATCACTTCAGCCCAGGTGTCCGTGTAGCGCGCATCGTTGCGTTCCGCGGCACGCTGGTAGTAGTCGGGAACGTGACGGAGCTCCCGCACGAGCAACATCAGCGCTTCCCCTTGTTCCAGGGCCAGGGTCATGTGAGTTTCGATCAGCACGTCGAGCGCGTCCTCGGGTTCGAGACCCTCGAGCCGTTCAATGGCACCGCGCAAGAGTTCCCAGATGCGGTCGAACACGGCGAGCAGTATGTCGTCCTTGCCGGCGAAATGCCTGTAGAGGCCCGGTCCTGTGATCCCGGACGCGGCGCCGATCTCGTCGATGGAAGTGGCGTGAAAACCGCGATCGTCGAAGAGTCCCATGGCCGCATCGACGATCTGTTCCCGGCGCTTTCTACCCCGCTCGGTCGGCGCTTCCTGGGTGGCGGCTTCGCTGGATTCCATCATCGGTTCTCCGGGGCACCGGCCCAGAGGCCGGGGCCCGGGGAGTCCCCCTTCGCTCAGATTCCGATAGCCTCGGCCAGTAGCCGGCGCTGGTGGTGGACGCCACCAAACATCAACGACGTGCTCTTGGCGCGCTTGAAGTACATGTGCGTGTCGTGTTCCCATGTGAACCCGGTTCCTCCGAGAACCTGGATCGTGTCCGACGCAGCCGTCAGATATGCCTCGGAAGCCACGGACTTCGCCAGCGGTGCAGCAATCAGCATCTCGCCGGGATCATCGACCACACGGGCCGCGTGGTATGCGGCCGATCTGGCGTGCTCGACCGAGACCAGCATGTCGGCGAGACGGTGTTTGATCGCCTGGAACGAGCCGATCGCCCGGCCGAACTGGAAGCGGGTCTGCGCATGCTCGACTGAGGTCTGAAGGCACCACTGGGCACCGCCGACCTGCTCCAGGGCCAGTGCCACCGAAGTGAGACGGAGAACGCGGTCGAGGACCGGTCCGGCCGAGCCTTCTTCGCCGAGCAACGCCTCATCGCCCAGACGAACACCGGAGAAAGTGACGGTTGCCTGCTTTCGCGTCGCATCGAGCGTGTGGACGGGCTCCACCGACACGCCCTCCGCGTCGGCCGGAACCAGGAAGAAGCTCAAGCCGCCCGGAGTGTTCGCCGCGGTGATGATCGTTCCGGCAACTCCGCCGAAGAGGACGTGTTGCTTGACTCCGTCGAGGACCCAGGCGTCGCCGTGGCGACCGGCGACCATGGAGATGTCGCCGGGACCTGCACCCCGCGGCCCCTCAAACAGGGCCATTGTCATGACCGACTCGCCCATCGCAATGCCGGGGAGTAACTCTTTCTTCTGCGCATCGTTCCCACCGAGGAGAATGGCGTTGGCAGCCATGACCACCGTCGAAACGAACGGCCCCGGGAAGAGACTGCGTCCCATCTCCTCGAGTACCACGCTCAACTCGGCGAAGGTGTATCCGGCACCGCCGTACTCCTCCGGAATCGCCAGCGAATGCCAGCCGAGTTCGGCACCGGATTGCCACAGCGCGGCGTCGAACCCCGTTGTCGAGTCGGCCATCTCCCGGACTTTCGCGGCAGGTACCCGATCCTCGAGGAACTGACGGGTGGTCCGGCGAAGCATCTCCTGTTCCTCCGTGAGTGCGAAGGTCACGCGGGGTGTTTCAGCCACGGGGCACCTCCTTCCACGGTAGGTCTTTGTCGACGCGCGGCTCTCCGGGGAGACCCAGGACCCGCTCGCCGAGGATGTTGCGCATGATCTCCGAGGTCCCGCCTTCGATCGAGTTGGCACGGGCCCGCAGGAAATTGCGCTGCGGGGTTCCTTCGGCTTCGAACTCGGTCGGACGGTGGAGTACGTACCCGCCCGGATACAGAGTGCCGTCCCATCCCATGAGCTCGACGGTGAAAGCGGTGATCGCCTTGTTCAGGTCGGCCCACGCCAGCTTGCCGGTGGAGCCCTCAGGACCGGGGACGCCCGCCTTGCGCATCTGGTTGGCCCGCTCGACGGTCAGCCGGAGCGCTTCCCACTCCGCCCAGTAGCGGGTGAGCTGATCGCGTAGCGCCGGATCGTCGTGGCCGTATTCCTTCCAGGCCTTCAGAGCGTCTTTGATCGATCCGCTTCCCCGCGGCAGCGAGCGGCTGCCTATGGCCACCCGCTCGTTCATGAGCGTCGTCATCGACACCCGCCACCCGGCACCCACCTCATCGAGACGATAAGCATCCGGGATACGCACATCGTCGAAGAAGACCTCGTTGAACTCGGCCTCACCGGTGATCTGATAGAAGGGACGAACGTCGACGCCTTCGGCTTCCATATCGACGATGAAGTAGGTGATGCCTTTGTGCTTGGGGACATCCGGGTCGGTCCGGACGGGCAACATCCCCCACTTGGCGATGTGGGCAAGGGTGGTCCACACCTTCTGTCCGTTGACGATCCATTCGTCTCCGTCGCGCACCGCTTTGGCAGAGAGGTTGGCGAGGTCGGATCCGGCACCGGGTTCACTGAACAGCTGACACCACATGTCCTCCGTTGTGAACATGGGCCTCAACCACATGCGCTTCTGTTCGTCTGTGCCGTGGGCGGAGATCACTCCGGCGCCCATGCCGATTCCGAGCAGATTGACTTCTCTGTTCCAGGTCGGCGCCCCGGCTGCGGCGATGCTGCGCTGCACGAGACCCTGGTACTTGGGGCTGACCCCGAGACCACCGAAACCCTCCGGATATTGCACCCATGCCAGGCCCAGGTCGTATTGCCTGCCCCAGAACTCCTGGGGTTCCACGGACGGGTCGTATCCGCTGAGAAGCTCTTCGATCCTCTCGGTGACCAGCGCCTCCGCCTTGTCGACGGCGATCGTATCGCTCATTTGGCGCTCCTCCATCGTGACGGCTATTCGTCCACCAGTTAGTGTACGTTAACAATAACAGCGCGAAGCATACTGGAGGAAGGGTGAGGGTCGCGGGCAAGACGATCGTGGTTACCGGAGGAGGAAACGGGATCGGCGCGGCACTCGCGGCGAAGTTCGCGGACGAGGGCGCCGGTGGTGTTCTGGTGGCCGACATCGACGGAGCGGCAGCCCGGGAAGTTGCAGGCCGCATCGGCGGACTTGCCGTCGAAGCCGACGTCGGCGATGAGGCAGCCGTGCGGCACATCGTTTCGTCGGCCGAGGACGCGTTCGGCCCCATAGATCTGTTCTGTTCGAATGCCGGAATCGGACCTATCGGAGGTCTCGAGATGCCCAATGAGGCATGGCAGGAGATCTGGAACGTGAATCTCATGGCCCATGTTTTCGCGGCACGAGCCGTCCTGCCGTCGATGCTGGCACGCGGCGACGGCTACCTCCTCCAGACTTCGTCGGCAGCCGGACTGCTGACGAACATCGGAGCAGCCGCCTACTCGGTCACCAAACACGCCGCGGTGGCCCTGGCGGAGTGGATGTCGGTCACCTACGGCGACGGCGGCATCAAGGTTTCGGCGCTGTGCCCGCAGTTCGTGAATACTGCGATGTTGGACGCTCCCGATGCCGATCCGGCCATCTCGGCGTGGGTGCGCCAGAACACCATCGAGCCCGAGGAAGTAGCCGAGATCGTCGTACAGGGCCTGCAGGAGGAACGCTTCCTGATACTGCCCCACCCCGAGGTCGGAGAGTTCTTCCTCCGCAAGGCAACCGACTACGACCGCTGGCTGCACGGCATGCGACGCCTGCAGAGACAGATCACGCTCCCGGCGCAGTGACGTTGGCCCCTAGCCGGACCGCCGCAGAGCAGGCATCGTAGAACCCGCACAACAGAAGGAAGGTTCATGAAGACCAGAATCACGGAAATGTTCGGGGTGGAGCATCCGATCGTCCAGGGTGGACTGATGTGGATTGCCAACGCCGATCTCACCTCGGCGGTCGCCAACGCCGGGGCGATGGGATTCATGACGGCCCTGAGTTTCGAAACGCCGGACAAGCTGCGCGAGGAAATCCGTCGCTGCCGCGACCTCACCGACAAACCCTTCGGCATCAACCTCACCTTTCTCCCGACGCTCCGGCAGCCGGACTATCCGGCGTACCTCATGGCATGCGCGGAAGAAGGCATCGAGTTCATCGAGACGGCCGGACGAAATCCGGAGCCGTACATGGAGCACCTCAAAGCGGCCGGGATGAAAGTGATCCACAAGTGCACGTCCGTCCGTCATGCGCTGAAGGCGCAGGCGATCGGATGCGACGCGGTTTCGATCGATGGGTTCGAGTGCGCAGGCCACCCCGGCGAGGACGACGTCACGTCGCTGATCCTCATCCCCATCACGGCCGACGCCTTGGATATCCCGATCGTGGCTTCCGGAGGTTTCGGAGACGGCCGCGGCCTGGCCGCCGCGCTGGCGCTCGGCGCCGACGGCATGAACATGGGGACGCGGTTCGTCGCCACCCGGGAGGCCCCCCTGCACCAGAACTTGAAGCAGGCGATGGTCGATTACGGCGAAACAGACACCTCCCTCGTAATGCGCTCCCTGCGCAACACGGAACGCGTCCTCACGACCGAGACGGCCAGGAAGGTCATCGAGATCGAGTCGACCGGAACGGCGACAATCGCCGACATCGCCCAGTATGTCTCCGGCAAACGCGGCTACGAACAGGTTCTGAAACAGGGCAATGTGCAAGAGGGCGTGATGGCAGCCGGCCAGGTGATGGGCCTGATCCACGACATCCCCACGGTGAAGGAACTGATCGACAGGATCATGGCCGAAGCCGAAGAGGTCATCGCCGGCCGTCTGGCATCCATCAACGCCTGATAGCTACCCGTTCTCGGGTGAGCTGGCACCGGAGGCCGCACTTCGAGCGGGCCGGCCGGAGGAGCCAGAACGGCGCCCGCCGCGCTCACGAACTACGGTGCAGTCGCCCGACTAGAAGGAGCAAGGGATGTTCGACCTCACCGGCAAAACGGCAATCGTCACCGGCGGCAATGGTGGTATCGGGCTGGGCTTCGCCCGCGGCCTCGCCAAGGCCGGCGCCAATTTGGCGATCTGGGGACGGAACGCCCAGAAGAACGAGAGCGCAAGAGCCGAACTGGGAGCACTGACCGACGTACTGGCGCTGCAATGCGATGTCGGTGACGAGGCTGAGATCGAACACGCCTTCGCCGAGACCGTTGACAGGTTCGGCCGGGTGGACTCGGTGTTCGCCAACGCCGGGATCGGTGCACCTGCCAACCGGTTCACGGAAATGACCCTCGACGAATGGCGAAGCATTTTCCGTGTGAACATGGAGGGCGTTTTCATCACGTTCCGGACGGCCGTTCGCCACATGATGGAGCACGGGCAGGGCGGTTCGCTGGTCGTGACCAGCAGCGGATCTGCGGTCTTCGGCATGCCGCGCGGACAGCACTACGCGGCGACGAAAGCAGGAGTCAACGCTCTGATCCGCGGGCTGGCGGTGGAGTACGGCAAGCACGGGATACGGGCCAACGCGGTTATGCCCGGTTGGATCGATACCGACATGACCGCTGAACTGCTGGCCAGCGAGCGCTTCGAGCGCGGCGTCCTGCCGCGCATTCCCAGGAAGCGCTGGGGCCTTCCCGAGGATTTCGAGGCGATCGCCGTCTATCTGGCCGCCGACGAGAGCGCCTGGCACACCGGCGACGTGATCAACATCGACGGCGGCTACGCCGTCGCCTGACCCCCATACAACCTTTTCGCGCGACATTCGGCAGCCATAGGCTCGGAATGTCGCGCGAAAACGGGGAACAACTACCAGCGGTGGTAAGCCGGGTGGCCCTCTTCGACGGCCACGAAGGTGGCCCGGGATGTGGCACAGACCCGTCCGCCGGAGAGCAGTTCGGTCTCGATTACGGCCTTAGGGTCCTTCGATTCGACGACTCTTGCTATCAGACGCACGGGCTGATCCGACGGCGTCGGGCGGATGAACCCGACCTGGAGATCGGCCGTAACGGTGACCGGGGGACGATCGGCTCCGCGCTCGTTCATCAGGTGGATCGCGGCGGTCCAGTTCGAATGGCAGTCGAGCAGCGCCCCGATGATCCCGCCGTTGAGAGCACCTTCGAAAGCCTGGTGGTGCGGCTGCGGTGTCCAGTCGGCCACCACGGTGTCGCCGTCGACGAAGCTCTTTATCCGGAGGCCGAGCCCGTTGGCGGGTCCGCAGCCGAAACAGATGGTGGCCGGACCGAACGTATCCTGGAGGCTCTTCATCAGAGCGAGAGTAACTGATTACTCACCGCGACCGGCAGGTGGGTCGCTTCTGCCTCACTCCCCCGGCCGGTACTCCGATTCGAGGTTGGCGAGAATGTCGGCCTCGTTGAACCAGACCGGCCGGAGCCGGCGCTCTGCGAACAGCGCCGCCTGGTCTGCGAAGTGGGGGGAAGCGCCGTCGTGTACGGCGGACCCGAACTGATGCACTGCCTCGGAGGTCACAGAGCCGTCCGAGTGGAACGTGACGATCAATACGTAGGCGTCGCCGGCGATTCCCTCGAATCGACCGTCTTCCAGGTCACCGTAGACGGCGTGGAGCAGGTCTGGACCTCCGCCGATTCCGATGTCGAGGTCACCGCGTACGAGGCGGTTCACTTCCGACCACTTCGGAGCTATCGACCCCCGGCTCTCCTCGAGCCTTGCCACGACAGCCCGCATGGCCGCCTCGAGTTCGGTATCGCCCACCTCGAGCGCCGACCCCATCTGCGACGGATCGAAGTCGACATCGGCCTCCAGAAGCTGCGCCAGGAGCATGATGACGAGGCCCGTGGCCGGATCGTCGGGATCAGCCTCCCGATCCCACGAGGCGAGAAGATCCAGTGCCCCGTCCAGGTCCGCGGCCCACTCACTTCCCAGGATCCGGTCGACGAGGAGGGCCGGAAGTGAATCCTCGTCGTATGTCATGTCCCATTTGATGGCCTTCAACTCCTCCGGCGTGATCGATTCATCGGCCGCGAACAACTCGAGGGATCGAAGCGACCTGTTGGTCTCCTGATCCTCAACTCCCATGAAGGCCGGGAAGTCCAACGGATCGAGCCCTTCGGGTCCGGCGGTGAAGGGCGTCGAGTTGGAGTTCTGGATGAAGCCGCCGGCCGGGTCCACGACCCACGGCAACCGGTCGAGCGGGACGTAGCCGTCCCACAGGGTCGCCCGCGTGTTGCCCGGCACGTATCCGGACCAGTCGAAGGCCGGGTCGCGGTCGGGAATCAAACCGTGATAGAGATAGGCGATCTTGCCTGTACGGTCGGCGTATCCGACGGAGAACGAAGGCAGCCCATCCTGGCGTTTCAGGGCCGCCTCCCAATCTTCGAATGTCTTTGCCTTGTTCATTTCGAAGAGTTGCTCGACCAGGCCGGTTTCACCCATGCCCGCATAACGGATCGCGTACGTGCCGTGGTCCCGGCGCACGACCGGGCCGTAGATGGACCACAGGACTTCCTGGGAGAATGTCCATCGCAGGCGCCCCAGCAGGCGCACCTCGATCGGGGCCTCTCCTACTTCGAGGGTCAGCCATTCTCCGTCCACCCGGTATCTGTCGGGGTCGTCCGGGTCGATGTCGAGTTCGTAGACGTCGATCAGGTCGGGACGGTTGACGGTGAACGACCAGGCGAGGTCGCGATTGTGCCCGAGTGCCAGCACCGGCATGCCCGGAAACAACGCCCCGGTCATGTCCCAACCCTCATCGCTGGTGACGTGGGCTTCGTACCATGCAACCGGGCCGGTCCAGGGTTGATGTGAGTTCGATACCAGCATCGTCTCGCCGCCCGCGCTCCGATTGGGCGAGACGGCGAACACGTTGGATCCGTATCTGACCGCAGGTGATCCGGCGGCCGACAGGTCGGGACGCTCATCCTCGAAAAGGGATCCGATTGTTGCCTCGAGTCCGAAGAAGAGCGGGACCTTCTGTGTGAAGCCGGCCACTATGTCTCGCCCGGACATCGGAAACAATCCGACCAGTGCCTCATCGGGATGGAGTTGCGCGTAATGGTTGACCCCGTCGGCGTACGCCTCGCAGATTGCCCGGATTTCCGGCGAGAGCTGCGCCCAGCCGGCTTCCACAGTTTGCGGGATGCGCAATAACTGGACGAAGTAGTCGACGGGGGCAGAGTCCGGCCCGTACACGGAGGCGAGTTTCCCCCGTGCGGCGAGGGCGGTCTGCTGGATAGTCAGGAAATCGTCTTCTGCGTGGGCAAAGGCGAGCCCGTATGCCGCGTCGGCGTCGGTCGCTCCCCATACATGCGGTATGCCGTAGGTGTCGCGCCGGATGACCGTGTCGTATGTGCCGGGGGCCGGAGCGACACCATCGACCTCCCCTGCCGCCGATTCGGGCCAAAACAGCCAGGCCGACAAGACGACCAGGACCCCGGCAGTCGAGAGAAGCCACCTTTTCCAACGAGACATCGGCGGAACGGTATCAGGTGCAGGTTCGTTGCCGGGAACCCAAGGTGGCGCCGGACCGGCCCACCGGTCCCGTACCGCCCAATACACTCCCCCGCATGAAGCTCACACCGGCACAACTCGAGTTCCTCTCGGAACGGCACCTCGGCACGCTCACGACCCTCCGTCGCGACGGCAGCCCGCATGTAGTCGCAATCGCCTTCACTTACCTCCCCGGAGACGGATCGGTCAGCATCATCACGAATGAGGGATCGCAGAAGGTCAGGAATGTCGAGGGATCGGCCCGCGCCGCAGTGTGCCAGGTGGACGGGGGCCGCTGGCTCACGCTGGAAGGCCCGGCAACCGTGCACCGCAGCGCGACCGAGATCGCCAGAGCGGAAGCCGCCTTCGAATCCCGCTACCGGCCGCCCTCCGACAATCCAAAGCGCGTGGCGATCGAGATCTCTGTCGACCGAGTTCTCGGATCCGGAAGCCTCGGGCATGCGTGAACACTGGGATCTCGAGGAGGGGATCAGCTTCCTCAACCATGGATCCTTCGGGGCGACACCGCGCGCCGTGCTGGAAAGCCAATCCGCTCTCCGGCGGCGCATGGAACTGGAACCCGTCCGCTTCTTTCGAGATGAGCTCGAAACGCTCGGAGAATCGGCCCGCGCCGAACTCGGCCGCTTCGTCGGTGCCCATCCCGCCGACCTGGCTTTCGTCCCCAACGCCACCACCGGCGTCAACGCCGTCTTACGATCGCTCCCCCTGGACGCCCGCGACGAGATCCTGATCACCAACCACGGCTACAACGCATGCTCCAATGCAGCCCGGTTCGCGGCTTCCCGAGCGGGTGCGACTGTGGTGACCGCACGCATCCCGTTCCCTCTCGACGATGAGGACCAGATCGTGGAAGGCGTCCTGGAAGCGGTGAGTCCTCGAACCCGGCTGGCCGTGATCGACCACGTCACCAGTCCCACCGCCTTGATCTTCCCGATAAAGGAAATCGTCGCCTCCCTCGCCGACGCCGGCATCGACACACTGGTCGATGGAGCCCACGCCCCGGGCATGCTGGATCTGGACATCGAGGCGATCGGAGCCGCCTACTACACCGGCAACTGCCACAAGTGGATGTGCGCACCGAAGGGAGCGGCCTTCCTCCATGTACGTCCGGACCGGCAGGATGGGATCGTCCCAACGACCATCAGCCACGGCGCCAACTCCACGCGATCCGATGTCTCGAAGTTCCGACTGCTGTTCGACTGGACCGGCACCCACGACCCGAGTTCCTATCTCTCGATTCCCGCCGCCATCGCAACCGTCGATGCGATGGTCGACGGCGGCTGGGCGCAAGTGATGCAACGAAACAGGGAGCTGGCGCGTTCGGCCCGTGATCTGTTGGTCGAAACCCTGGGCATTCCCAGTCCGGCCCCCGACAGAGTTCTCGGATCGATGGCCGCAGTTCCGTTGCCTGATGACGGCGCTCCTTCATCGACCGACGGGAGCCAGCCTCTGCGGGACCGGCTGCTTCGCGACCATCACATCGAGGTTCCCGTCCCCGATTGGCCGGCGTGGCCACACCGGCTGCTGCGTGTTTCTGCCCACCTGTACAACCGGCCGGATGAGTTCCACCGACTGGTCGATGCCCTCCGAGCGCTCGACATCGCCGTCCACTGATCGGGTCGAGCACCGGGAGGACGGTCGGAACCGTCAACTGGGCCGACGAGGCCGGAAGGGACGATGGGGGCAAACCCCCATAGCAACTCTTCCCAAGGTTTCGGACAATCGCGGCAGGCTTCGAACAAGGAGTTGCGATGACCGATAGCCGACATCCCGCACATCGACGCCGGACGAGACGCACGCTGATAGGCCTGGTGGTGTTCGTGGTCTTGTTCCACCTGGCCGGAGGGTGGTACTTCTCGGGCCTGATCAAGACGGACGGCCTCGAACCGCGTGCCTCGGAGCACAACTTCGGCGTACGGGTAGTCGAAGTCTCCAACCACTCGATCACGCTCGACGGAACAGACCGCCGAGCCATCGACCACCCCGGAATCATCGGATTGTGGTGGGAGGACGGCTACGGCCAGGTCGGCCGAATCCGCTCGACCGACGGCACCACCGTCAAACGTGACCTCACCATCTTCTATGGAGATCCGCCGCCGCTCTGCACAGCCGGAGATCTGGAACAATGCCCCGGGGTCGATCTCGAAGGCTTTGCATTTCCGAAGGACCCGTCCGATGTGGGCCTGACATTCGAGGAAATCACTTTCGAGTCCCCGCTTGGCCCGATGGGTGCCTGGCTGGTATCCCCGCCCGGTGAAGCCGGATCAATATGGGCGATTCATATGCACGGGTGGCGAACAGACAGACGGGAAGCTGTGCGGATGCTGCCTGCATACGCAGAATCCGGAGTCACGTCCCTCGTGATCGACTATCGAAACGACCCGGGTGCCCCCGCCGACCCGAGCGGCCTGTACAGGTTCGGGCGAACGGAGTGGGAGGACACCGAAGCGGCGGTTCAATACGCGCTCGACAACGGCGCCGACCGGGTCGTCCTCAGCGGTTACAGCACCGGAGCCACAGCCGAAATGGCTTTCCTCGCTTACTCTCCGCTCGCCGACCGCGTAGTCGGGGTGGTGTTCGACTCGCCCAACATAGACTTCGGGCGAGTGGTTTCCGACCAAGCGTCCAGGCGGACGATCCCCGGAACACCTATCCCGCTCCCGCCCTCGTTGACGGCAACGGCGAAGTGGATCGCCGATCTACGCTTCGATGTCGATTGGGACGCCATCAATTACGTGGACCGGGAGGACATCCTGCAGGTTCCGGCTCTGGTCTTCCACGGGATGAACGACCAGAGGGTGCCCGTTGCGGTCTCCGAGGACCTGAAGGCTGCCTACCCGCATCTGGTGACTCTGATTTCAGATCCGGAGGCCGATCACGTCCAAACCTGGAATGTCGATCCCGCACGCTACGAGGCTCATATTGGCGAGTTCCTTGCGGCGCTGGCAGAGGCGGGCTGATGGTTCGACATGGGACTGATCGGGTGCCGCAGCACAGAACCGGTCCACCGATGCCACCTATTCGGGCCCTTCGGCTCTATACATCCGGCCGGCTCACCTCCAGTGTGGCTTCTGGGAGCGCCAGACCCACCGCCCGTTATCGCCGGCCCGCCGGCTCGGGCCGGAGGGGAGGGCTTTCAGAGCTGGACCACCCGGAGAGTCATGACATCACCCGGCGAAGGCAATCCAACTGCGATTCAAACGCTCGACATATCAAGGAGATTCGGCGACTTCACAGCAGTGGACGGGGTTGATCTCTCGATTGAGCAGGGAGAGCTCTTCTCACTCCTCGGGCCCAACGGCGCCGGCAAGACGACCACCATCAAGATGTTGTGCTGTCTGCTCAGACCCACCGGCGGAACGGCCGTTGTGATGGGTCACGACATAGCCGACGACCCGTTGTCGGTGAAGCGCGTGATCGATATCTCACCACAAGAGACGGCCGTCGCCGGGCGACTCAACGCCCGGGAGAACCTGAGTCTCATGGCGGGCCTGAACGGACTCGAGAAACACGAGGCGAAGCGGCGGTCCGAGGAGCTGCTGCAGATGATGGGCCTGACTGAGAGGGCCGATGAGCGGGTGAAGAAGTATTCCGGAGGGATGAAGCGCAGGCTCAGCATCGCCATGGCTCTCGTCTCCAACCCTCAGGTGCTGTTTCTCGATGAGCCCACCCTCGGTTTGGACCCCCAGTCGAGAAGAGCCATCTGGGAGCACATCGAAGAGCTCAAAGGCGAGACAACGATCGTTCTCACCACTCACTACCTCGAAGAGGCCGACGCGCTGGCAGACAGGATCGCGATCATCGATGAAGGCAAGATCGTCGCGCTGGGGACTCCCACCGAACTGAAGGACGGTATCTCCGCCGGGCAGGTGACCGTGGTAGAGACGGACAACCCGACCGACGAATCTATCGACGCTCTGCGCGGGAGATACCGGGAAGTCAGGGCAGTCGACGGTGCGCTCGAGATCGACGGTGAAGATGTGAGCCTCTACGACATCGAGGATCTCCTGCGGCCCAGAGGAGTCACCATCAAATCCGTGTACAGGAAGCAGATCACGCTCGACGACGTGTTCTTGCATCTCACCGGAAAGCAGTTGAGAGAATGAGATCTCTGGAGCTGGCGAGAAGGAACTTCAAGGAGGTCTGGCGAGACCCCCTGTCCCTGGGAATCACCATCGCCCTCCCCGTGGTCCTGTTGCTCGTCCTTCAGGCATTTGGAGAGTTCGAGGACATCTTCGAGCCGACTTCCCTGACACCCGGAATAGCCCTGTTCGGTTTCGTCATGCTGATGTTCAGCTCGGCGATGATCCTCTCCCGGGACCGGGAAGACGCCCTCTTTGCACGGCTTCTGACCGCTCCGCTCTCGGCACGCGACTTCATTGCCGCCTATTCGCTGCCGTATGTATCGGTGGCGATCATCCAGGGCGTTGTGCTTTTTGTCATAGGTGGCTTCCTCGGGCTCGAAATGAACGGAAGTGTGTTGCTCGTCATCCTCGTCCTGTTCCTCATGGCAGTCCTCTACGTAGGCCTCGGAATGATCCTCGGGTCGCTCCTCGCCGTCGCGCCGATGTCCGGCGCATATGCGGTGGTCCTCCTCTTGACCATATTCGGAGGAGCCTGGATGGACTTGGAACAGATAGGAGGCGCGTTCCAGAGTGCCGGAAACGCTCTTCCTTTTGCACATGCTCTGGATGCCACCAGAAACATCATGATCGATGGTGCCGATCTCGGTGCCATCGGCACAGACCTCCTCTGGGTCTCTGCCTACACCCTGGCGATCGTCGCCCTGGCTCTGGTCCTGTTCAGAAGGAAGATGCTCGAGTAGCAGCCGGACGCTCGAGTCGACGCGGTCCGCCCGGAGTAGCCCGGTCCGTCTCCGATACAATGACGAAGAGAGCGGCATCGACAGGCAGAGCCCAAGCCAACGCGGGCAGCAATCATCACAAACCCGGGAGGGCCCAAGTGTCAGAGAACAGCGCAGGCAAATGCCCCGTGATGACGGGACTTCACACGGCGGTTGGATCAACTGCGAACCAGCACTGGTGGCCGGATCAGTTGAACCTGAGAATCCTGCGGCAGAACTCGCCGTCGTCCGACCCCATGGGCGAGGACTTCGACTATGCCGAGGAGTTCAAGACCCTCGACTTCGAAGGGCTCGCCGGGGACGTCGATGCGCTGATGACCCGGTCGCAGGATTGGTGGCCGGCCGATTACGGCCACTACGGGCCGTTCTTCATTCGCATGACGTGGCACTCGGCGGGCACCTACCGGGTCACCGACGGCCGAGGCGGCGGAGGTGCCGGCGCACAGCGCTTCGCCCCCCTCAACAGCTGGCCGGACAATGCCAATCTCGACAAGGCGCGCCGGCTGCTCTGGCCGATCAAGCAGAAGTACGGTCGGAAGATATCGTGGGCCGATCTGCTGATCTTCGCCGGGAACCGCGCCCTGGAGACGATGGGATTCAAGACATTCGGGTTCGGCGGGGGTCGCCGGGACATCTGGGCACCTGAAGAGGACGTCTATTGGGGTCCGGAGCGGGAGTGGCTCGGTGACGAGCGCTATAGCGGTGACCGGGAACTGGCCGATCCGCTCGGTGCCGTCCAGATGGGCTTGATCTACGTGAATCCGGAGGGGCCGAACGGCAACCCGGATCCGATGGCAGCCGCGATCGACATCCGCGAGACGTTCGCCCGGATGGCGATGAACGACGAGGAGACGGTTGCCCTCATCGCAGGAGGGCATACGTTCGGCAAGACTCACGGCGCCGGCGATGCCGATGCGTACCTCGGCCCTGAGCCCGAGGGCGCCGGAATCGAGGAGCAGGGTTTGGGCTGGAAGAACAGCCTCGGCACCGGTAAAGGAGCCGACACGATCACCAGCGGACTCGAGGGTGCCTGGACCCCTGACCCGATCACCTGGGACAACGGTTACTTCGAGATGCTGTTCCGGTACGAGTGGGAGCTGACGAAGAGTCCTGCCGGTGCGCATCAGTGGACCCCGAAGGACGTCGAGAGCCGGGACCTCGTTCCGGACGCGCACGATCCGTCGAAGCGACATGCGCCGATGATGGCCACGACCGACCTTTCGATGATCACCGATCCGGTCTACAAGGAGATCTCAAAGCGGTTCTACGAGAACCCGGACCAGTTCGCCGAAGCTTTCGCCAAGGCCTGGTACAAGCTGCTCCACCGCGACATGGGGCCCGTCGCCCGCTATCTCGGCCCATGGGTTCCCGATGGAGAACTGCTGTGGCAAGACCCGGTACCTGTCGTCGACCACGAACTGATCGACGACGAGGACATCGCCTCGCTCAAGGCCGAAGTCCTCGACTCCGGTCTGTCCATCTCACAGCTGGTGTCGACAGCCTGGGCATCGGCGTCGACCTACCGGGATACCGACAAGCGCGGCGGCGCCAATGGGGCGCGCATCGGCCTATCTCCTCAATCGGGGTGGGACGTCAACGTGATGTCCGGCGTCTCCCAGGTTTTGGACACCCTCAGAACGATTCAGCAGGGTTTCAACGGGTTGCAGAGCACCGGCAAGAAGGTCTCTCTGGCCGACCTGATCGTGCTGGGCGGGTGCGCAGCGGTCGAGGCGGCCGCTGCCCGGGGCGGACACGACATCCGGGTGCCGTTCTCACCGGGTCGCACCGATGCCACCCAGGAACAGACGGATCCCGCGTCGTTTGCCGTGCTCGAGCCAACCGCAGACGGGTTCCGTAACTACCTGCAGAAAGGCCACAAGCTTCGTGCCGAGCACCTTCTGGTGGACAAGGCGTTCATGCTGACGTTGTCCGCGCCGGAGATGACGGTTCTTCTGGGCGGCATGCGCGTGCTGAATGCCAACGCCGGGGGGTCGGACCATGGGGTCTTCAGCGACCGACCCGGGACGCTGACCAACGACTTCTTCGTGAACCTGCTCGATATTGCCACCGACTGGAAGGCGACCTCGGATGCCGGGGACGTGTTCGAGGGTCGCAGTCGGGCGACCGGTGAACTCCGGTGGACGGGCACCCGCACCGACCTCGTTTTCGCCTCGAACTCGGAGCTCCGGGCGATCGCCGAGGTCTACGGCAGTGTCGACGCCGAGCAGAAGTTCGTACATGACTTCGTCGCGGCATGGGACAAGGTCATGAATCTCGATCGCTTCGACCTCCAGTGATCTGAGCCGACGGAGGTCCGGTTGACGGATTACCCGGTTCCCTAGGCTCGGCTGAGGCGCCTACGGCCCGGCTCCGGCGTCCGGAGGCCGCAGCGCGCCGGACTCCCTGCTGGCGCCATCGCCGCGTCCGGACGGCCATAATGTGTCGCATATGGACCTCGTGCTGCTGGTCGTAGCCTTCGGCTTTGGATTCGCAGCCACCCGTATGCGACTTCCGGCCCTGGTGGGTTATCTGGCCGCCGGTTTCGTGCTTCATGCCGGCGGGTTCGAGGCGAGCGAGGCGCTCGAGACCATTTCAGAACTCGGCGTCCAGTTGCTGCTGTTCGGGATCGGACTCAAGCTGAGGATCGGTACCCTGGCTCGTCCGGAGGTGTGGGGAACGGCCACGATTCACCTTGCCTCCACCACGGCCCTGTTGACCGCCGTGCTGCTCGTCGCCGGGGCGCTGGGGGTCCCGATGGCTTCGACACTCGACCTGGGGCAGGTCGCTTTGATCGGCCTGGCATTCTCCTTCTCGAGCACCGTCTTCGCGGTCAAGACCCTCGAGGAGATGAACGAGTCCGGGTCGCTTTCGGGGCGAGTGGCGGTGGGTGTGCTGATCGTCCAGGACGTGGCCGCCGTCGCCTTTCTGGCATTGTCGACCGGAGAGTTGCCGACGTTGTGGGCGCTGCCGGTGGTGCTGGTGATCCTGGCGCTGCGACCTGCCGTCGGATGGCTGCTGGCACGGACCGGACACGGCGAGCTCCTGGTTCTGCTCGGCTTCGCACTCGCACTGGGGGTTGGTGCGGGAGGTTTTGATCTGGTGGGCCTGAAACCGGAGCTCGGTGCGCTGGTGACCGGGATTGTGGTCTCGTCGCACACTCGAGCGGATGAGATGGCCGACCGGTTGCTGGACTTCAAGGACCTCTTCCTGGTCGGCTTCTTCCTCTCGATCGGGTTGGCGGGGACTCCTCCGCTCGGCTCGTACGCTATGGCGACCTTGATACTCATGCTCATCCCGATCAAGGGGGCCCTGTTCTTCCTGGTTTTCACGCGATTCCGGCTGAGATCCCGCACCGCCCTCCACTCCTCGTTGACCCTGTCCACGTACAGCGAATTCGGGCTGATCGTGGCCTCGGCCGGCCTTGCCGGCGGGCATCTCGACCAAGCGTGGGTGTCGGCGATCGCAGTCGCCGTAGCCGCCTCCTTCGTCGTGGCCTCCGCGGCCAACTCGGCCCGCTACCGCATGTACGGCTCTCTGTCGGGTCGACTCGCCCGCCTGGAACGACACCCACCCCTACCAGACGATGCAGTTGTCGACTGCGGATACGCCCGGATCGTCATCTTCGGAATGGGCCGGGTAGGGACCGGCGCATACGATGAAATCATCGCCCGCCGCGGCGCCATAGTTGTGGGCGTGGACCGCAGCGACGAAACCATCGCCCGACACGACAGACACGGACGGAACGTGGTGCGTGGTGATGCGCTCGACCGAGATTTCTGGGATCGACTTCGTTTCCGGCACGATGTGGAACTGATCCTGGTGGCGATGGACAACCACCGCTCGAACCTCGAGTGCGTCCACCGAGCAAAGGAGTTCCTGCCGGAGGCCCACATAGCTGCGATCGCCACCTACCCGGACCAGGTCGCCGAGCTCAGGACCGCCGGTGTCGACGTCGCCAGGGATTTGTACGAGGAGGCCGGTCAGGGTCTCGCCGACGACGCCGTCGCGTCGGCGTGGGAGCGGTCTGCGGAACCGGAAGAACCGGACGTGTAGACCGGAGCGAGTGAGCCCGGAGCCGGTACACGAGAGCACGGGCAGGCAGTCTCGACCCGGTCGAGACCACCCGGTTCGACATTATTGAGCCGGGCTACGCCGCGCGGGCTTGTGGTAAGAACCCCGCCGCCGGACCTCTTCTAGATTGAGAGGACGGAGAGGCAGGGTTGTTGGAGATCCGGACAAGCTCGTTCACAGAATTCGTTCGAGCCGCGGAGCCGAAGCTCCGCCACGCGTTGATCTCCGCCTACGGCCGTCAGGAAGGTTGGGAAGCTGTGGCCGAGGCCCTTGCCTACGCCTGGGAACACTGGGACCGGATCCAGACCATGGAGAACCCGATCGGCTACCTATACCGGGTCGGCCGGAGCCGGGGTCGCTGGGGTTTCCGGCGGCCCCGCATCGTTCACGAGATGTACCCGGCGGCCGATGATTCGCCCTGGATCGAACCTGCCCTGCCGGCTGCCCTGCGACGGCTGTCACAGCGACAGAGGACGGCGGTGATGCTGGTCAAGGGGTTTGGGTGGACGTATCAGGAGGTTGCCGATCTGACCGGCATCTCGCTGAGTTCCGTCCAGAACCACGTGGAACGAGCTCTCAGCAAGCTGCGAGCGGACCTGGAGGTGGCCGATGGTCTTTGACCTGGAGGATCGGATTCGCGCCTATGCCGAACATCTGGATGACACCACACCGAGCGTTGGACCCGAGACGGCTCGGCGGATCGCAGAGCACCGGCCGCGCTCGACACGGTTGACGGCCGCGGTTGCTGCGGCAGGACTCGTTGTTCTGGCTCTTGCTTTGGTCGTAGTCCTGAATCCGTTGGGTTCGGAGTCGCCTGTTGTCGAGCAACCGGCGACCGTGTCCACGGCCGTCGCATCGGAACCCACGACGAACTCAGAAGCGGGCCCGACCGCTACCACAGGGACAGCCCCGACCACCACCACCGAGGCCCCCACGCCACCGGTGACGATGACCTGGACCCGCATCGAGTCCGACGTCTTCGGTGGATCCGGGCAGCAGTGGATCAGAGACATTGCCGCCGGTGGGTCGAGATTGGTGGCGGTCGGTGCGGACGGCTCGGGCGGTGATCTCGATGCTGCCGTCTGGTATTCGACCGACGGAAGTACCTGGAGCAAGGTCGTGCACGACGAGGCCGTCTTCGGTGGTCCGGGGGATCAGTACATGATGGCGGTCACGGCGGGCGGACCGGGGTTCGTGGCCGTGGGTGAAGATACGTCGGAGGATGGATCTTCCGGCATCTCGGCTGTGTGGATCTCCGAGGACGGGATCAGCTGGAGCCGGGTCCCTCACGACGAGGCCGCCTTCGGCGGTACGGAACAGACCAATGTCTTCATGAAGGACGTCACTGTGTTTGGGTCGGAGCTGGTCGCGGTAGGGGTGGAAGTCACTGAAGGCTCCGCCGACGCGGTGGCGTGGATCTCGGCAGACGGGATCAGCTGGGAGCGGGTCCCTCACGACGAGGCGGTGTTCGGAGGGCCACAATTCCAGGTCATGTGGGCAGTGGTGCCGGCCGGTCCCGGACTCGTGGCGGTCGGACAAGGCGGCGACCTGGCGGGGGAAAGCGGACCGGGCCAGCCGGCGGCAGTGTGGACTTCCACCGACGGCCGCGACTGGTCGCGAGTACCCGAACAGGCCGGATTGCTGAGCGGATACCCGGCCCGAGGACCCGACAACGGAGACTGGGCACGCATGGACGACGTGATCGTCGGTGGTCCCGGTCTGGTGGCCGCAGGTCGCGTGGGCAGATGTCAGGATCTCGCCTGCACCGAGGACGCAGCAGTCTGGACGTCGGTAGATGGGGTGACATGGGGACGAAGCACCATCGAGGAGGCAGTCGGCATGAACTTCGACCGGATCTTCGGAGTGAGCAGTTTCGGCGACCTCCTGGTTGCCACCGGAGTAGGCCGCGCCGCCGACGTGAACCTTGGGCCGGCCGTGGTCCGGACCTCGACCGACGGAGGCCGGACCTGGGATCGCGTAATGAGCGCCGCCGCCTTCGGAAAACTGAACGAAGGGCCGAATGCCATATATGCGTCGGTCGAGGTCGAGTCCAGCTTGATCGCAGTCGGCAGCTGGGGGTCGGACGCCGCCATATGGATCGCCACCAACGAAGAGTGACTCATACCGATAGGGGAAGACGATGAGAAAGACGACGAGCGTGATCCTGGCACTGGGAATACTGATGACTTTGCAGGCGCCGGTGAGTGCCAAGAAGCCGGTGCCGCCACCGGGACCGGAACCGATGATAGGCCTCACCTGCGAACAGTGGGCCGTCGAGCATCCCCAGTTCGCGCAGATTGGTGGCGCCGACAACGACTTTGAGCTGGTCCTCGACGCCGACCAACCGTCAGCCTGCATCGACGTCGCCTCGCTGCAAGGCACCTGGCGGATCGCCATCGATGCGGAGTCGGCGGCGTCTCTGGAGGTGCAAGTGAAGGACAGTGTCCCCGGCGACTTCTGCTATCGCGGGAGCTTCGGAAAGAAGAAGAACCCCATTCCCGACTCGCCGTGGATGATCGACGTCGAGATCCCCGCCGCCGCTATCGATGGCTGCACCCCCGGCGAAGTCGGCCTGGCGGCAGATCAAGATCCTGCCCTGGTGTTCGCGGTGGCCTACAGCCCCGAGAGGGGGACGACCGGCTCAAAGGTGACGATCCACGTCGACCTTCCGTCTCAGCCCTAGTCGTCTCACCGCGCCGCCACGATACATAGAAGCCGGGGTTGCAGTTCATCCCAGCATTCGCCGAGCGGGTGTTTTCCAGGCTCGGGGCTTTGGCCTCTTCCCCATTCGCGTTGGATTTGGAACGATGCAGGAGAGGTGAAAGGAGTTGGTCGTGCGAAGGCACACAGCGGTGTATGCACTGGCGGGACTGATTCTTGTCTTGTCAGCGTGCATTGCAACCGACACACGAGCTGATTCATCGATCTCGCCGACTAGTGGCTCCCAACCCCAGCCGACCACAACGCCCGTTACGGAGACTACAAACGAACTGTCGAACATGAGCGTTGCGGAACTGCACGCACATGCGGTTGAGTTCTCAGACACCTACCACCGGTCATGGCCCGACATCGAGTTTGCTCTCGAACGATTCGCCGATGATGTCGTCTTCTACGACCCAGCCGATGGAGATTTCATCATCGAGGGCAGCACCGTGATCGTGCCCATACTCCGCAACTTCGTACGCCACTTCCCGAACGTTGCACCAGTTGTCGAAGAGGTCTTCGTCTCTGCCGACGGGGCTGCCTATCGGTCCGTGTACGGTCACGGCTATTGGCCTCCGTGGTCAACGGAACCATCAGGTCATCGTCCGGTAGTGGATCTCAATGTGTTCCACTTCGAGGGCGACTCGGTCACAGGTTTCGACATCTGGTTTGAGGATGACAGTCTTGAAACGATGGGCTTCGGCTGCTTCGCCAACAACGGCTGCCCCGAACTCGGGGTAATCGTGGAACGTTATGTCACGGCGTGGACATCAGGAGACCCCGACCAGATCGCCGCACTGTACGCCGATAACGCCACATTCGTCGACAACTTGAACGGGATCTCAGCAGTCGGCCCCTCGGAGATCAACGGCACCTCCAGAGCACGGTTCGGCCAGGGCGACTTCATCCTCGAAGTGATTGCGGTATACGCACAGACCAACGGACCGGGCCTGCCGACTGAAGCTGATCTCGACCTCGGTGAATTGATCGCAGTCGGCCTCCACTACCGGGTCTCCTCACCAAATGGGGACTATGCCGCCTCTGACAGCCTGACCACATTCGAGTTCGGTACCCCTCGAACGGACGGTTTCACCCCCCACCCGCAGGATCTCATCACCCGCGAAGAGGTGTTCCACAACCCCGACACGTTCGCCAACATCGCTGGATGACACGCCAAATAGGCGTTCTGCGCTACTCAGCCTTCCCGCCCTCAGGTCACAGCACAGCCCCGTGGGCGAGTGTTCGCCGCTGAACCAACCGCACAACAAGAGATAACCGCGAGTATCACGACGCCAGTTCTTCTCATGGTCTACTCCTCTGTGGTTGGGTTCGCCCACCGGGCGATCCACACGGTTGCCGTGCCTTCATGGGATCCGACGGCGACCAGCCTCTCGCCGAACGCGACGACGTCGTCGATCACGGAATCGGGCAAGCCGTTCACCGTTTCGAAGACTGAATCGGTTGAAGTCTCGTCCCAGGTGGTTCCACCATCAGTCGAGTACCAGGCGGCGGGGCGAGATTTCGGCGTGTCGTCTTCGGACTTGACTGTGTGTATCCAGGCACCGGCTGCCACCAGACCCTGGTCGGTGACGGCGAGTCCTGGGATATACGCTTCGGGGCGGACCAGTCCACCGACATAGGCAGGATCGAGGATGTGCTCGGCCCAGTTGGACCCGCCGCTGGAGGTCCAGAAGGCCGGGCGCGCGTCGAACTTCGACGGGCAGGTAGCGGCGCTGCTGCCTGCGATGACTACATCGCCGTTGCGAGCAATCACGGTACGTGCATACATCGCGACCCATTCATTCCCCATTGTCGGATGGAGAGCGACCCGCGTCCAGTCCGTTCCGTTGGGGGAGATGAAGGCATACGGCTTCACCGTCGATCCGGCCTCTCCACTGACGCAGACTCCGAACCCCTGTCTCCATCCGACGGCGACGAACCCCCAGTCGGCGTAGGCCACGTCTGCCAGCACTCCGACTTCCTCGAGTCCCTCGATCCTGTTCCACTCGATTCCGTCGACCGAGAACCAGATCGCCCCAAAGCCCACCGCTACCAGGCCGGGATCGCCTTCTGCAACGGCGAGCATCATCGTGTCGTCGGGACCGGACGACATCACTCGTTCCCAATCCGTGCCGTTGGTTGAGACCCACACCGCGGCGCCGGATTCCTCCCCGGCTCCCCCGACGGCTACGAACCCTGGCCCTCCGGCAACGAGGTCCTCGATCAATGCACCACCCGGCGCCCCAAACACAGACTCGTCGTGCTGAACTCGATCCCAGCTATAGCCGTCCTCAGAGGTCCAAACGGCGGCGACCCCACCGGAGATCGGAAGGCCGCCGTTGAACTCGCCGCCAGCTGGTCGTACTTCACCGGCCCCGATCAAACCGGGCCCACCGGCTACGACCGTGTGCATCTGGTACTCGCGGGTCTGGTCGTTTGCGCCAAGAGCCTCTTGAGCAGGGACAGTTGCCCAAGAGATCGGCGACGCGGATTCTGCCCCCTCTGGGAACACAGTTGTCTCTGGTGCTGGGGCTCCGCTCTGCACGGTCGGGGGTGTGTCGGACACTTCCGAGATCTCGCTGCTGAGGACCAGGGCCGCCGCGCCCACAATCACCAACACCAGCACCGCTGTGGCGCCAGCTAATCCGGCCGGGCGCCAAGGCGACGTTGGGGCCTTCCTCGTGGAGCGGGTGGTCCGTCGAGAGGGATTGTCCAGCGTAGGAACCTCGACGGTCTCACTGAACCGTCGTACCTCGTTGGCGGCCAGATTCAGCTTGCGATCGACAGTCATTGCGAATCCTCCTCGAATCGTTCTGCCAGGGTCGCCTTCGCCCTCTGTAGATGGGTCTTGACCGTGAACGGAGAGCAGCCAAGGATCTCGCCCACCTCTTGAATCGACCAACCTTCCAGATAGGTCAGAACGATCACCTGCGCCTGCCGTCTCGGAAGACGCCGCACCGTCTCCCACACAGCGGCACCCTCTGCCGAGATCTCCGGCGGTGACACATCCTCCGCTCGCCGCCACAGGCGATGGAGTGACCGTCGCTCAGAGAGCAAACGCCGGAAGAGCGACACCGACCGGTTCGCCAATACCTTCCTGACCCATCCCTCAGGAGAATCGAGTTGGCTCACATCCGCCCAGTTCCGTCGAGCGGCCAGGAACGCATCCTGTGCAAGGTCTTCCGCTGCCCAACGATCCCCACACAGAACGTAGGCCAAACCGACTAGCGGCCGATACTCTGCCTTGTAGAACTCATCGAACGAACCGACAATCGCCCGGTCGTTCATCTCCGCCCTCCCAAGCTCCATTCGAAAGACCTTCCCAATGGCTCACTCGACTAGTTACTCGCTCGGCGCCAGGAATCGAACTACAAGCAAATCACCGAACCAGCACCCAACAGAAGCCAACGCCCTCACATCTACGGGTGACCCTATCGGCATCGGCTGACCCGGTAACCGAGCAGTTCGAACCAGTCACCGCAGATATGGCATTGGGTCCGGTCGCCGTCAACTTGCCTTGTATGTCTCGGCCTCCTTTCCCTAGTTCCCGTTCCCATCGCCCCACCGTCGACCTGTCACATTCCCGTCCGGCGAGTTCGGCCACCACATCAGCAACCTGTTGCTGGGAGATTCCGAGTGCGATGCGGTGCTGGCGTCGCAGAGGCGGCGGGGGTAGCCGCTCCGGGGCGGCAGGGTTGAGGAGTCGGTCCAGAAGCCGTGTCGGATTGGGTGTTCGTGCCATGAGGGCAGTGTCCCAACCGACGCCCTATGCCCGCTAGCACTCATTGGAAAGTGATACGGCTACCTCATATAGGCGCCCAATCGGCGGTGTCCCGACTACTGTCCCAAGTAGCGTCGATCAGGCGATGAAACGCCAACGACTGGCAGCGGAATGGGTGTTCAAGCCTGCGGGCGATGCACCACCACAAACAGAAACCCCCGTATCCACGGGGCAACTGTCGGTGGGCCCGGCAGGACTTGAACCTGCAACCAACGGATTATGAGTCCGCTGCTCTGACCGATTGAGCTACGGGCCCGACGGAGTGGATACTACGACAAGACCGGGGAACGAGCATCGCCTAGGGGCGGCGGAACGTTCCACCCGATCGAGCGACTGCGACATCACATGGAGCCGTGCCCAACACGGCTTCGGCAACCGTGCCGAGCAAAACCATCGAATCCGCCGAGGCGCCGCGCGCTCCGACGACTACCAGGTCGGCACTCCGTCGTCGAACGATCTCCTGAATGGTCTCACCCGGAGGACCATCAATGACGAGGCTTCTCACCCTGCCGGCCCACTGATCAACGAAGTCGTCGAGTGCTTTCTGCGCGTCGATGAGACGCCGCCGCCGACTGGCCACGACGTCACCGTCGTCGATTCCGGCGCCGGTGAGCATTGAGTCGAAACGAACGGGAAGGGAGTAGACCGCCGTCAACTCGGCCTCCGGGGCGAGCTCGAAGGCGAACTCGATCGCCAGGCGGGACTCTTGCGAGAAGTCGACTCCAACGAGGACACGCCGATAGGGCACCCTCGGCTGACGTCGAACCGCAACGACATGCGCCCTCGATTTCCTGGCCACCCGGCGCGTCATCGGGCCGACCGACGACGGATCCAACGAGGAAGTCCCGACGACGACGAGGTCGGCGCTTCTCGCCGCCCGAGCAACGACCCGCGCAGGGGGACCAACCTGAATGCTGATGTCGATGGGGATGTCCGTTCGGTCTTGCAGCCATTCGAAGAGCCGTTCGGTCGATTCCCGTCTCAGCGAATGCATCGCTTTCAGTTCGACTTGATCGAAGAAGACACCGTTGAGCGGAGGGACGGCGTGCAGCAGTGTCAGGCCGGCGTCGTGCTCCTCTGCGATCAGCCGTGCCCGATCCGCCACCCGACGCTGCAAGCCGGACAGATCGACAGCTGCGACGACCCGGCGCAATTTTTCCTCCGCTCGATGTAGGCGCCGACTCTACTGATTCTCCCATGCCCACAGACCTCCTGGTACCTTGGAGCCCCGGAGGGATACATGACAGCCGACAACAACCGGCCGGTGCTGGTGCCGGTGGACTTCTCGGCCCCATCGGCAGAGGCTCTGGTTTGGGCCGGCAACTGGTCCGCCGGCCCCGGCTACCCACTCATCGTCCTACACGTCATCCATGACGTTGCGCCGGGCGCATACGTGAAAACCGACCACGGTCACTTCGATCGCTACGAAGCGGCGGCAACAGAAATGATGGAGCACTTCATAGAGAAGAACGCAACCCGGCAGCCTGCGGTGGCGTCGGCCGAGCGTCTGCTGGTCGAAGGCCTGCCGGTGACCCGCATTCTGGAGATCGCCGAAACCAGGGAAGTCCAGCACATCGTGATGGGGAGCCAGGGCCGCACCGGTCTGTCCCGCCTGATGCTCGGATCCAAAGCAGAACGTATCGTCCAGCTCGCTCCGATACCGGTGACGATCGTCAAGGGACCTCCGGCGGAGCCGGAGAGAGCATCCGAGAAGTGATAGCTTCGCTGCACCATCCGGGCCACACACTGGCGGCCGTTCAGGCTACTTCCGACGACCTGGCGGTCGGAACCTTGCTCATCGGCCTCCTCGGCGGCCTCGCCCTATTCCTGTTCGGCATGGAGCAAATGGCTAGTTCCCTCAAAGCGGTGGCCGGCGAACGCATGAAATCGACTCTCGCCCGCCTTACCGACAACCGGGTAATGGGAGTGCTCACGGGAGCAGGAGTCACCGCGGTCATCCAGTCATCTTCGGTGACGACCGTGCTGATCGTCGGCTTCATCTCGGCCGGGCTGATGTCATTCACGCAGTCCATCGGCGTGATCCTCGGTGCAGACATCGGCACAACGATCACCGCGCAGATCATTGCCTTCAAGGTGACGAAGTATGCCCTGGCACTCGTTGCCGCCGGATTCGCCGCGCTCTTCTTCGCCAAGAAAGAGCGGTACCGCCTTCAAGGCGGGCTCGTAATGGGACTGGGCCTGGTGTTCTTCGGAATGAGCGTCATGGGTGAGGCAATGGAGCCCCTGCGGTCCTACGAACCGTTTCTGGACTTGATGGCGAACATGGAGAACCCGTTGCTGGGCATTCTCGTAGCAGCCCTGTTCACGGCGCTGATCCAGTCGTCCTCGGCGACGATCGGCATCATCATCGTGATGGCCGGCCAAGGTCTGGTGTCATTGCCGGCCGGCATCGCACTTCTCTTGGGAGCGAACATCGGCACAACGATCACCGCCGTCCTCGCCTCGATCGGACGGCCGCGCGAGGCACTCCGGTCGGCAGTTGCCCACGTTCTCTTCAAAGTGGTCGGGGTCATGATCTGGGTGTTCATAATCGATCAACTGGCGTCGCTTTCGAGCTCGATCTCTCCCACTGCCGCCGGCCTGACCGGCCTCGAGAAAGCTGCGGCCGAGACACCCCGACAGATCGCCAACGCCCACACGATCTTCAACGCCATCAACACACTGTTGTTCCTTCCGTTCGCCACCCAGTTCGCCCGCCTCATCGAAAGGTTCGTTCCCGACCGGCCGGTAGAAGAAGAGGCGGTCATTCGCGCCAAGTACCTGACTGCCGACCTGATCGACACACCGACACTCGCTCTCGATCGGGCCCGACTCGAGATCCTCCACATGGGCAATCGGGTAAGGGACATGTACGCAATGAACCTTCCGGCCATGCTCTCCGGATCGAACTCAGATCTGGATGAAGTCGAAGCCGCCGACGACGCAGTCGATGCTCTTCACGGCCAGATAATCCAGTACCTCGGTGTGATCAGCAAGACGACGCTCACGAACCGGGAAACCGATGAACTCCTGCGCCTGATGGAGGCAACCAACGACATCGAGAACATCGGGGACATCATCGAGACCAATCTCGTGCAGCTCGGACGGGAGAGAATCGGCGAACAGATACTCATCAGCGAAGCAACCGTGCAGGTCATAACCGAATACCACGAAACGGTCGGCAGGGCGCTCGACGCCGCACTCCAGGCAGTCGCGCAGCAGTCAATCGAAGCAGGCCACCGAGTGATCGCGATGAAAAAGGAGATCAACCGGCTCAGCGACTCGGCGGCCATTCACCAGGCCAGGCGCCTTGTGGCCGAAGAGCCGAATCGGCTCCCTGCCTACAAGATCGAGATGGACATCCTCGCCAACCTCAAACGGATCTACTACTTCACCAAACGTCTGGCCCGGGTCGTCGTATCAGCGGAGGAATCCCGGGCGGAATAGGAGAGAGACCGCCGAAGCGGCCCCTCATCCTTCCCTTTCGCCCCAAATCCTCTGCTCCCCCGTCGGTCGGCGCACTGGCCGACAACTCCCTTGCTTATTTCACGAACGACCCGGCCGGTAAAGAGGCGAAATACCCATTCGCGGCGAAATGGCACGAACCTGGGCTACACCGACCTCTCAATATCGTCAGAATGGTCCGACGCGAGGAGGGTGCTTTGCCCGGGATGGTCTTGCTCGGAATCATCTTCATCGGTTTTCCCGCGCTCGCCCGCTGGGGTGCCGCTCGCTGGCGCCCACTCGAGTGGTTGAGTCCCATCGTGATGGCCTATCTGATCGGCATCGCGATCGGCAATCTCTTCGAGGTCGACACAGACTTCTCAACGAGCGTCAGCGAGGCAATGGTTCTCCTGGCGATCCCGCTGCTGCTCTTCTCGACCGACGTTCGCAACTGGCTGCGGATTGCCCGCCCGGCGATGATCTCATTTGGATTGGCGGCTGCTTCGGTGATGGCCGTCTCAGGTGTCGCCGCCTACCTCTTGGCCGACGGCCATGCCGAAACGTGGAAGATGGCGGGCATGACCGTAGGCGTCTACACGGGCGGCACCCCGAACATGAGCGCGATCGGGGTGGCGGTCGAAGTGACCGATGAAACGTTTGTGCTGATGAACGGGGCCGACGTGGTCCTGTCCGCCGTATACCTGCTGTTTCTGATGACGGTTGCCCGCCGGGTACTGAGCCGCTTCCTCCCGGCCTTCGATGGTTCGGATGTGAGCGGTCGCGAAGTTGAAGACAGATCCGGCTTCGGCATCCGCGAAGTCTCGATCTCCCTCGGTCTGGCGGTAGTCATCGGAGGCATCGTGGCGGGTCTGGTGGCGGTCGTTTCCGGGGAACTTCCCGTCGCCCCTGTGATTCTCGGGATCACGACACTCGGTTTGGCGGCTTCTTTCGTACCTCGGATCCGGTCACTGCCCGGAACCTACGAGACCGGGGAGTACCTGCTCCTCGTATTTGCCGTGGCGATCGGGACGCTGGCGGATGTGCGCGAACTCGCAGGGTCGTTCTCGGATGTCTTCGTGTTCGTCGCCATCGTCCTCGTCGCTTCGATCTTGTTGCACTATCTGCTGGCCCGCTTGTTCCGCATCGACACAGATACGGTGCTCATAACCTCGACGGCCGCCGTATTCGGCCCGGCCTTCGTCGGCCCGGTCGCCGCCGCTATCGGAAATCGGGCCGTGATCGTGTCCGGCCTGGCTGCGGGCGTGATGGGGTACGCGATAGGCAACTACGCAGGCCTCGCCGTGGCATACCTCCTCCAACCCTGAGGTTTTCTCAGCAATACTGGTGCGCGAGGACAACCTCAGTATTGCTGAGAAAGTGAGTGGGGTTTTCTCAGCAATACTGGTGCGCGAGGACAACCTCAGTATTGCTGAGAAAATGAGTGGATCAGGTCGAGTACAGGCCGTCCAGCATCTGCAACACCACCTCGTCCACCATCGTGGGATCCGGGAGCGTCGTCATCATCCCGTACAAAGCGGCCTGCCCCTTCTGCGACGCAGCCGGATTGCCACGCACATGATCGACGGCCGCTTCCAGGTCGGCCAGAAACTGATCCGCCACTTCGCCGTGTGCCGGCGACGTCACCATCACATGCAGCGAAGCCGGGGCCACTTGCCGGTCCATGTGCCAGCCCATGCTCTCCAGCGAATCCCCGACCGCGTAGATGTCCACGTCGTCCGAGTCAGATTCGAAAGCGAATACGCTGGCCGGCGGGTTGCCGAGCACCCGCAACCCGTCGATCGCGACGACACCGTCGATCAACCGCCGGGCGGCCGTCATTATCTCCTCCGCGATGGCCAGGTAGCCGTCCTCCCCCATCGAACGCAACGCCGCCCAGGCGGCGGCAATGGCCCCGCCCGGCCTCGTCCCTGCCATCGACGGCGAGGCATAGATCCCACCCGGCCAACCCGTCGTCACGTGGAACTGATAACGGCGGAGCGCGGCGGTCCGGTAGAGCACAGTCGATGCCCCCTTGGCCGCATACCCGTATTTGTGCACGTCTGCCGACATCGACGTCACACCCGGCACCCGGAAGTCAAAAGGTGGGATCGGATACCCGAGACGTTCGACCCACGGAAGCAGGAAGCCACCCAGGCATCCGTCCACATGCATTCCGATACCGGTCTCCGCCGCCAGAGCACCGAGATCCTCGATTGGATCGATCATGCCGTGCGGATAGTTGGGTGCCGACCCGACCAGGAGCACCGTCTCAGGTGTGATGGCGTCTCGCATGGCGGCCACGTCGGCTCGCAGATCGTCTGCCACCTCGATCCAGACCGGCTCGACGCCGAAGTAGTGGCCTGCCTTCCCGAAGGCAGCATGCGCGGTGCGGGGCAGAATCATGTTCGGTTTATCAATACCGAGAACCGCTCGGCCCCAGTCCCGGTAGGTCTTCACGGCCATCAGGAGGCTCTCGGTACCACCCGACGTCATGGTTCCCGCAACGGCCGGATCCCCGTTGAGCAAGGTGGCGGTCATACTCACAACCTCGGCCTCGAGCCTGCGCAGCGAGGGAAAGGCGATCGGATTCAGTCCGTTCTCCGAGAAGAGCATGCCGTAGGCGTCTTTGAGGAGCTGCGTGTGCTCTTCCGAGGCGTGATAGACGAGACTCCAGGTGTGCCCAGACTTCCAGTCGGCGTCCTCGACCTGCAAAGCCCGAATGTCTTCGAGAACCTGCTCGCTGCCGATGCCGTGCTCGGGTATCCGCATTTCACTCCTTCCGCGGGCGCGACGTTAGCCGACGGCCGAGAACCGAACGCCGCACGCATCCGGGCTTTCGCGCCCGGCCGGAGGCAACCGGTCCGCGGCCGGTGAAACGGAGATGACCCGCCGCGGGCCCGGTGCAGTCACCGATCGGACGTCCGCTCTCTCACGGTTTGTGTCATGGGTTCGGATCATTCGAGGCCTTGGTGACCGGGCCGGCGGCCCGAATCTCCTCCAGCTGGGAAGCATCCCGCAGCAGAGCACGCAGGATGAACGATGCCAGCTGATCTGCAATCACATCTGCGTCGGGAACCGGCCGGCCGGCGGTGTCGGCAATATCGCCCCGAAGAATCCAGACGACGGCCTTTTCAGCCAGGTCGGCATCCACGCTGACGAACTCCCCGGAGTCGATGGCCTGCTCGATCATCGAACGGCGCGCAGCGACCAGGGCATCGCGATTGGTCATCTTGTCTGCAAAGATCGGATCATCGACGATCAGTTCGACCGCGGTCAGGTCGTAGGCACAACGACAGATGAAGGCGATGTCCCACACGAGGTAGCGGTAGAGGCGCAGCGCCGCCGAACCCGTGCCGGCCGCCTGGCGGGCGGCAACGATGGAAGACTCACCATGGTCGATATCGATGAGCTCGGCCATGATGTCACGCTTGGACGGGAAGTGATGGAACAGGGAGGGCTGACGAATCTCGACGGCCTCGGCGATCTCACGGGTCGAGGTACCGTGGTAGCCCTTCCTGGCGAAGAGCCTCGAGGCCTCGCGCAATATCCGTTCGCGGGTCGGCACGTCTTCTTCGTGTGGTTCCGGTGCGGTCATCGTCACCCCTATCAATCGATAGGGTACCTTCGTCGGCCCACCAAAGCCAACACACCGGGCTCTATGAGCTGATACCGGCCGCTCGTTCGGCGAGTCCGTTGAGGATCTCCAGCACGATTCGATTGGCCAGCAGCGCCGTGATCGCTCCGGGCCCGTCGTAGGGTGGGGATACTTCGACTATGTCCGCTCCCAGGACATTCAGCTCGCGCGACATTCGACGAACCGTATCCAAGATCTGGCGCGAGGTGAGGCCCCCGGGCTCCGGGGTACCGGTACCGGGCGCCATTCCGGGATCGACGACGTCTATGTCGATCGAGAGAAACACGCCGGTAGCGTCGGCACCTGCGTAAGCGACCGCCTCTTCAACTACCGGACCGAGTCCCCGCTCCTCGATCTGGGACATCATGTAGCCGCGCATACCCTGGTCCTTCATCCAGGCAACGGTCTCCGGGCCGGGCCAGTATCCGCGCAACCCGATCTGGACAAACCGGTTCCCCGGCACGGCTCCCGACTCAACGAGTCTTCTCATCGGAGTGCCGTGCCCGTAGAGCGCTCCGTATCCGGTGGTTTCCCCGGTGTCGGCGTGGGCATCGAAGTGCACGAGGGCAACTTCACCGAACCCGTGCACACGGGCGACACCGGTGGCGTTGGCGTAGGTGATCGTGTGGTCACCCCCGAGCACGATGGGAATAGAACCGGCCGCGCTGATCTGTCCAACCGTGTCTGCAATGCGCTCCAGATCGCCTTCGATGTCACCGGGGTGCAGTTCGATGTCCCCGATATCCACGACACCTTCGAGAGCATTCAGACCGGTCGGCAAGTGCGGCCGGTAGGCGTCGGCTCCGAAGTAGTCGCTCTCACGAATGGCCTTGGGCCCGAACCGCGTCCCGGCACGGTAGGACGTTCCCCAATCGAACGGCGCCCCGACGATGACGGCCCGCGCTCCTCGAAGGTCGCCGAGCCTCGTAGCCGGAACGCCGGCAAACGAAGACGTCGCCGCGAATGCGTGAGTTCGTGCCGATTCGAAAGGTGTGCCTGCGTTCATCTCTTGACCTCCAACCTGTGCGGCCGAACGATACCCGCACGGCGGCACCGTCACCGGCCGTCGAATCCGCCAGCCGGAAACTGCCTTCGAAGCTCGGGCCGGGGCGAACCGACCGTTGCGCTAACCTCTTTGACGACAGAACCGGATCTGGTTTTAGCTTCCACGGGAGGAAGAGATGAAGGCACGCCACAGGTTTGTCCGATCGACGGTAATGCTGCTGGTTTTCATGCTCCTCGCTGCTGCATGCGGCGACAGCGAACCAACGGAACTCAACGCCCTCGTCTGGTGCGACCACACCGACCCGGCTCTGCTTCAGCCGTTTGAGGAGGCGAACAACGTCACGGTCAACGTGAAAGACTACGACGGGACGGGTGTCGCACTCGGGCTCATCGAGCAGTCACAGCCGGGCGACTGGGATGTCTTCGTTGTCGACTCCGTTGACGTTCCCCGCGTGGTAGAAGCCGGGCTTCTCGCCGAACTGGATCCGGACGACTACCCGTGGGACGACTTCTTTGCCGATGTCGATCTTCCGGGTACTCACTACCAGAATGACAAGCTCTACGCCATCCCCGAGAAGTTCGGCTACAACACGATCGCCTTCAACGGCGACAACGTTTCGGTCGACGCCATGCGCGATGTCGAATCGTTGTGGGACGCCGAGTACTCGGGGCGGATTGCGGTCTACGACTACTACATCCCGGTCATGGAACAGGTGGCGATAAGCCTGGGCATCACGCCGGCCGATCTGACGGCTGCCGACCTACCCGCCATCGAGCAGCGCCTGATGGATCTCAAACCGCACGTTGCCCTGATCGGGGACGTGGTCACCACGCAGACCGCCCTCGCCACGGGCGAGGTCGACATCATCCTCGGCGGCGGTGAGTTCGTCACCGGTGTGCTCAATGCCGAGAATCCGGCATTCGACTGGATACTCCCCAACCAGGGAGGGATCCGCTGGCAGCAAGCCATCGGCGTATTCGCCGACTCGGAAAAGCAAGACATGGCCACCAAGTTCGTGCAGTACATCGTGAGCCCGGAAGGCCAGGCGCGCCTGGCCACGTCATCGTGCTACTGGGCGATGCCGGCCAACTCCAAAGCCGACCTCACCGATGCGGAGAAGGAGATCCTCCGCTGGGACGAGCAGGATGGGTTTGTAGGGAACTCGCATCCGTACTTCATTCCGGACGCTGCTCTCGACGCGGCGATGCTCGACGTCTGGACCAGGTTCCTGCAGGGTTGACGCTGAACAAGACATCCACAAAGGGCTGGATCCTCACGGGTCCAGCCCTTCTCTGGACGAGCATCTTCTTCCTTGCCCCGATGGGGATGGTGATCGCCTACAGCTTCTTTCGCCGGGTCGGTGGCTCCATCGACACCACGCCGAGCATGGAGAACTATCAGCGCATCTTCGAAGAACCAGTGTTCCTCGACGCACTGGTCAACTCCCTGGAAGTTGTGTTGATCACCGTCGTCGTCAGCATCCTCGTCGCCTATCCCTTTGCCTACATCCTGGCCTATCGGGTCCCCCCAAAATGGCAGCGGCCCCTGTTGCTGCTGGCCGTGCTGCCGTTCTGGACGTCCTATGTGGTTCGCTCCTACAGCTGGCTGCTGGTTCTGGCCAAGAACGGCGTCGTGAACGGAATGATGCAAACAACCGGACTCATATCCGAACCCGTTTCACTCGCCAACACCAGGCTGGCAACGGTCATCGGATTCGTGCACTTCTTCACCATGCTCGTTTCCCTCACCATCTATGCGAGCCTGACACAGATACCGGACTCATACCGCAAAGCCGCCCGAGATCTCGGTGCCTCCGGTCCGATGACGTTCCTGCGGGTGACACTGCCGCTGAGCATGCCCGGAGTCGTCGTCGGCGCCTTCCTGACATTCGTTCTCGCCATCGGAGACTTCATCACTCCTCAGATACTCGGCGGAGGTCAGGAACTCCTCCTTCCTCAGGCGATCATGCTGCAGGTCCAGCGGCGCGGTGACTTCCCGCTGGCCGCTGCGCTCAGCGTGATCCTTCTCGTCATCGTGATCGCGGTCTACGGAGCGTCGGCCAAGCGCCTGACCCTGGAAGGCAAATGAAGCAACTCGGCAGCGTCCTTCGATTCTCATATGTGGTGGCGATCTTCGGATTCATACTGCTGCCGGTGCTCTCGCTCGTCTTGTTCTCATTTCAGGACGGAGCGGTGGCGCTGCCGCCGCTGCGCGGATTGTCCTTCCGCTGGTACGAGGCCCTATTCGCAGACGGGCGGATGATGGCGGCCCTCCGCAACTCCGTCGTCGTCGGCCTGGTGTCCGCGGCGATCTGTACGGTCCTCGGCTTCTTTGCAGCCTATGGATTCGCCAGGTACCGGCCGAAGTGGGCACAAATCCTGCGCGCCTACTTGATCGCCCCTCTCGGCGTCTCCTATCTCGTGATAGGACTCGGTCTGTCGCTCACCTTCAGCGAACTGAGCATCGGAAGATCACTGGTGACCGCCACGATCGGGCACATCGTGATCAATCTCCCGCTCGCCTTCGCCATAATCTTGAGTCAGATGAGCGAGCAGCAGGAGAGCTACGAGCGGGCTGCTCGCGATCTCGGGGCGAGAGAGCCACAGGTTCTCGGTCTGATCACGGTGCCGATGCTGGCACCGGGACTTCTCGCGGCTTTCCTCTTGTCGTTCACGCTCTCCTGGGACGAGTTCGTCATCGCTCTGCTGCTCACCAGGTTCGACGTGACCCTCCCGGTCGAGATCTGGTCGGCATTGAGAACCGGATTGAATCCGAAAACGAATGCTGCCGGAACCATCGTGTTCGGATTGTCGATCGGCATGCTGATCGTCACGTATGCCTTCATCAGACGGAGACTGGAGAGACAGCGATGATCCGCGGCGCCAAGCTCACCATCGAAGGTATAACGAAACGCTACGGCGAGACGGCTGCACTGGATGATGTCCACCTGGAAGTCGCTCCGGGCTCCTACGTCGTGATCCTCGGACCGTCCGGCAGCGGCAAGACGACACTGCTGAGCATCCTCGGCGGCTTCACCCCGCCAACTGAAGGCCGCATCCTCGTCGATGAGATCGACGTCACCCACTTGTCCCCGGTGAAGAGACCAACGACGACCGTATTTCAGGATTACGCGTTGTTTCCCCACATGACCGTTGCCAAGAACGTCGGGTTCGGACTGGCAATGCACGGCATCAAAGGCGAGGAGAGATCCGATCGCGTGACCCGGGCGCTCGATCTCGTCGGTCTTCCCGGCACGGGCGATCGCCACATCGCCTCGCTGTCCGGCGGACAGCGACAGCGGGTGGCGCTCGCCCGTGCCGTAGTGATCGAACCGCGTGTGCTGCTCCTCGATGAGCCGCTCGGTGCTCTCGATCTCAAGCTGCGGCGCCAGATGCAAGATGAACTGAGTGAAATCCAGAGAAGCCTCGGCACCACGTTCGTGCACGTCACCCACGATCAGGAGGAGGCGATGAGCCTGGCCGACAACATCGTGGTGCTGCGCGATGGGCGTATCGAAGATCAAGGTCCACCCGACCGCCTGTACCTTCGCCCCACCACACGTTTCTCGGCGACCTTCATGGGGGACAGCAATCTGGTCCAGGGAACCGCCGGCCGGTCGATCGGAGACCGGGTGTCGGTTGAGACATCGTTCGGCGTGTTCGTCGTCGGCGGCCAAGCACAGGCTGGCGCTCGTGTGGCACTGGCCGTTCGGCCCGAGCACCTCCGAACCGACGATGAGGGGGACTTGGTGCTGGGAGAGGGCCGAGTCCTGGGTCGCCACTTCATCGGGGCCCACCAGAGATGCAGGGTCGAAATCGGCGATCAGGAGCTGGTAATCAATGCTCCTGCCAAGCCTCCTCTGGAGGAGGGCCAGATCGTCCGTGTCTCGGTCGACGCGGACGATGTCGTGCTGCTCCAGGACGGAGGCTCAGAAGCTCTCTAGGTCGGGCAGATCGAGGGGGATAGGGTCCATTCCCAACCGGACGGTGTGATCGGCGACGTCACCCAGCGTTGCAACCCACACATCGGGCAGGGATCTCAGACGTTCGAGTAGTTCCCGCAAAGCCGCTGCGCGGGCGGGTCGGCCGCTCAAGAAGGGATGCATGACGGGAACGGCACAGCCGCCGTACTCCCGGTACGCGACGATCTCCTGCCACCACGTTTCCATCACATCGGCGGGACGTTCGATCACCCCTTGTCCTGACGGCGGATCGGGCATATACGCATACCGCTCCCAGTCGTCGAGGGCCCACGACTGGGGGATCTCGACGATCGGACCGTGTGCCGTTGTCACGGTGTACGGAGTGTCCCGATCGAACAGACTGGCGTCGTAGACGAAGCCGTACTCGGACAGAAGACCCAGGGTATGGCGCGAGGCCTCCCACCACGGAGCCCGAAAACCTGCCGGGCGGACGCCGTGTTTCGCCAGCGCTTCAAGTCCGCGTTCGAGTTCCGCGCGCTCCTCTTCCACGCTCAAATGGGCGGGAGGACGGTGGAGGTATCCATGGTGGCCAACCTCGTGCCCGGCTTCGAGCACGGCCGCAACGGCACCCGGATATCGGTCGGCAGTGAAGCCGGGAATGAAGAAGGTCGCGCGGTACCCGGCTTCCAGGAGAATCTCCAGCAAGCGCGGAAGACCGGTGATCGGACCGTACGCCTGGTGTGTCATCACCGAGGGACGCTCTGCGTATGCCCGGTCCACTGCGAGGATCACCGATTCGGCATCGAGGTCGAAGGACAGCGCCACCGCCGAACGGTAGTTGTCCGGCCAGGCGTACTGGGCCGATTGTTCGCTCATCAGACTCTCCTCACCAGGTGCGGTCATAGCTGCGGAATGTCGCGTGGAAACCATGCGCCGTCATCGCGACGTCCCAGATCTTCGGCGAAACGCCGGCCGTCCCAGACGGCGGCTGCGATGCTGCCGGGGCTGAGCGCATCGCCGACCGTGCGGACGGACAGCAGCCCCGCGTCGTCCCAAGTCTCCTGCCGGTCTCGCAAGTCCAGATACAGCGCTTCGTTCGGCAGCCGGCTCGTGACCAACACGGCCGAGTCGCACTCGACCGTCCGCTCGGCCTTCGTATAAGCATTGGTCACGGCGACCCCGTCGGACAGCGTCCCGGCCACGGTGTGCGAAAGGATGAGCTCCACTCCGAGGTCGAGCAGGCGGGCCTGGATCCGACGCTGCTCCATGGTCTTGTGCGTCCAGGTCGACACCTCCGGAGCCGGGGTGACCAGGCCGACCGCGAAGCCGTCCTTGACCAGCAACTCGGCAAGCGCCCCGCCCATGTAGTAGTGATCGTCATCGAACACGATGACGCGCTCGCCGCGGGGGCGGGTGCCGTTCATCAGGTCGTCCGGTGTCAGGATCTCGAGAGAACCGGTCAGATCGATCGGCCGCGCGTGCGAGCGCCCGACGCCGTCGCGGCGCCATGTCGCTCCGGTGGCGATCGCCACGTGGTGGAACCCGTAGGACAGTATCTCTTCTCCCTCCATGGCGCTCTCCAGGAAGAACTCGACGTTGCTCAGCTTCTCGACCTGCGTCCGCCGGTAATCGAGAACCCGGATCCACTCCGCCAGGCCGGGAAGTCGCGCTTCCTTGGCGACCCGACCTCCCAACCGTCGCGAAGCTTCGGTCAGTACGACCTCGTACCCTCGCCGGGCGGCCGACATCGCCGCCTCGAGGCCGGCCGGTCCCCCGCCCACTACCAGCACCTTCTCGTCCCCGCCCCTGGGGCGCATCACCTCCGGATGCCAGCCGCGGCGCCACTCCTCCCCCATCGACGGATTCTGCGTGCAGCGGATCGGCGACATGGTGAAGTCGCTGGCCACGCAGATGTTGCATCCGATGCACTCGCGAATGTCCTCCATCCTGCCTTCCTCGATCTTCACCGGGAGGAACGGGTCGGCGATCGAAGGCCGCGCCGCGCCGATGAAGTCGAGAACTCCCTGCCTGACCATGCGCACCATGGTGTCCGGCGAGGTGAACCGACCGACGCCGACCACCGGCTTCGAGGTCAGCTGTTTGAGACCTCGCATCAAGTCTTCTCTGTCGTTCTCGGGAGCGAACCTCGACGTAACCGAATCGTCCGGCCAGGCACCCACCATGAAGTCCCACACATCGGGATGCTCCCCGACCATCTCCATGACCCCGACCATGTCGTCCCGCGTGAACCCGTCCGAGCCGATGAGCTCGTCGACGACGATCCGGCAGGCAACCGCCGTCCGGCCGTCCACAGCCTCCAGGGTGTCCTCGAGCACCTCGCGGAGCAGACGAGCCCGGTTCTCCAACGAACCTCCGTACTCGTCGGTTCGATTGTTGTAGCGGGGGGAGAGGAAGTGCTGCAGGGTCGACAAATTGTGACCGGCGTACACGTAGACGATGTCGTACCCCGCCCGGACCGACCTTAAGGCAGCTTCCCTATGCCAGCGCCGGAGGTCGGCGATATCGCCTTTGTCCATCCGCCTGGCCTGGATCGGATAGAGATCGCCGGAGGTCGGCCTGTGCGACGGACCCATGGGAGGTATACGCGTATACATGTTGTTCACCGACATCCCGTTATGGACGAGTTCGATGGCGGCCAGTGAGCCGTGGACATGGATCGCGTCGGTGACCAGTGCGTGGGCAGGCAGATCGCGGTCATCCCAGATCCGACCCTCGATATAGGGGGCCGTCTCCGACGAGTGGTGAATCTCGGCCTCCTCGGTGGACACCACCGCCCAACCCCCCTCCGCTTTGATGCCCCGCATTGCCGCCAGCCCGGACGGGTCACGGTATCCCATCCCATTGCACTGGGGCACCTGATAGAAACGGTTGCGGGCCGTGACGGGTCCGATCCGCACCGGCTCGAACAGGATGTCGTAGCGAGGGTCACGGGCCGTTGTCATCACACCACCTTGGTCTGGAAACGTGCCCAACGCAACGTGCCCGACACCACGCCGCCGGGCACCACCATTGGACCGTACGCCACTTCGCCGGCACTCACGGGCCGAATACCGCCTGCGGGCAGTCCCGTCAGCAGCTCGCCAGCGCCTCGGCCGGCTCCACGTACTCGTACCCGAGCTCGCGGGCTACATGCTCCTCAGTCACGCGACCCTTGCAGACGTTCAAGCCGCCCAGGAGGTGCTCGTCGTCGAGCATCGCTTGCTTGGGGCCCTTGTCGGCCAGGGCCAGGACGAACGGAAGCGTTGCGTTGTTCAACGCGTAGGTCGAGGTGCGCGGCACCGCGCCGGGCATATTGGCGACGCAGTAATGCACAACGCCGTCGACGATGTAGGTCGGATCCTCGTGAGTGGTGGGACGGGAAGTCTCGAAGCAACCACCCTGGTCGATTGCAACATCCACCAGAACGGAACCCGGCCGCATGGCCGCGACCATCTCCGCCGTGACCAGGCGCGGGGCACGATCGCCTTTGACGAGCACGGCTCCGATGACGAGGTCGGCATCGAGCACCAGTTCTTCAACGGATGAGGCGGTCGAGTAGACCGTCTCGAGCAATGTACCGAATCGGCGGGCCAGCCTATCGAGCACCGCAATATCGCGATCGAGCACGGTCACGAAGGCGCCGAGTCCGACGGCCATCTCGATGGCGTGCTCCCCCACGACACCACCGCCGATCACAACGACCTTCGCCGAATGTACACCCGGGACACCTCCGAGCAGCAACCCGGCACCGCCGCTGGGGGCCTCCAGGCAATGGGCTCCGGCCTGTATCGACATGCGACCTGCGACCTGCGACATGGGGGCGAGCAGCGGCAGACCACCTTTGCGATCGGTCACCGTCTCATAGGCGATGCAGGTGGCACCGCTGTCGACCAGATCCCTCGTCTGCTCGGGGTCGGGAGCAAGGTGAAGGTAGGTGAACAGCACCTGATCGTCGCTGAGTTGAGCCCGCTCGACCGCCTGAGGCTCCTTGACCTTGACGATCAAGTCCGCCTGGTCCCACACCTCCGCCGCAGTCCCGGCAACTCGCGCTCCGGCGGCGACGTACATCTCGTCCGACGCCCCGATGCCGTCCCCTGCCGTAGCCTCGACCAGTACTTCGTGGCCGTGGGCGACCAGTTCTCTCACACTGGCCGGCGTCAAACCCACGCGTCGTTCCGCCTTCTTGATCTCCTTCGGCGCCCCAACAAGCATGTTTCCAATCCTCCGTTGCAGTTCGAATGGTTCCCGTCGTCTACAAACCGGTCAAAACGTCGCGCAACGACGCAACGATCTCGTCGATCTGCTCGTCGGAAATGACGAGCGGTGGGCACATAGTCAGATGGCTCGGCGGAATCGGTCGGAGTATCACACCTCTGCTCAGCAGCGAATCGCGGGCTGCAACGACGTTCACACCGTCGTTGAGGGAGATACCCCATACGGCACCCTCACCGCGCACGTCGACCAGCAGTCCCTCATCGCGCAGCGTTCGCAAACCTGCGCCGAGGCGCTCCCCGATGGCCGTCGCCCTTGCCAGCAATCCCTCGCGCTCCTGAATCTCGATGCATTTGAGTGCGACTGCGCAAGCTGCAGGATGACCGGAGTAGGTGTATCCGGTGCGGAGTATGAAACCTTCATTGGCTTCGAGGGCCGCCAGAACGGACGGACCCACGATGACTCCGGAGAGCGGTACGTATCCGGAGGTCACTGCCTTGGCGAACGTGATCAAGTCCGGCGTGATTCCGTAGAACTGACTGCCAAACCACTCTCCCGTCCGCCCGAATCCGGTGATGACCTCATCGAAGATCAGGAAGGCGCCGTAGGTATCGCACAAATCACGAAGGTGGGAGAGGTACCCCTCCGGCGGTGGCCACACCCCGCCGGCTCCCTGGATCGGCTCGGTGATAATCGCCGCGATCTCGTCACCGTGCTCGGCAAAGATCTTCTTCATTGCCTCATCATCGTCGGCGACGACATTGATGATGCCGGGCACGAGCGGTCCGAAACCTTCACGGTTCGGTGCAATACCCTGCACCGAAGTGCCCCCGTAGTTCGTACCGTGGTAGCCGCGCTCCCGGCTGACGATGATCTGTTTCTCGGGATGGCCCAGTTCGCGCTGGGCGATTCGGGCGATCTTCATCGCGGTGTCGACCGCCTCGGAACCCGAGGAGCCGAAGAAGACCCTGGAATGATCGAAAGGCGAGAGTTCGGCGATCTTGGCTGCCGCCGCCTCTGCCTGGGGGTTCGTGAACGGGTCGAAAGTGTGATAGGCGCCGAGGCTCCTGGTCTGCTCGGCAATGACGTCGGCGATCTCTTCCCTGCCGTAGCCGACGTTGGCATACCACAGTGAACCCATACCGTCGATGTACTCGTTTCCCTCGGAATCGAACACAACTGCGCCTCTGCCCCCGGTGATCGAGACGAACTTGTCTTTGCGGGGCGGTGTGAATGGGTGCAAGAAGGAACTCGGCACAGTGGCAGCCTTTCTGATTGCGAAACCTATCGATCGATAGGTAGTCTATCGCGTGCACTAAGGTCCGACAAAGCAGGACGCTCGAAATTATCACGTGAGGAGGCGCCGTGCCGAAAATCGTCAACTCGTGGAACGAGTGGAGCCGGCTCAAGCGGGTCATCGTCGGAAGGGCCGACGGGACGATGGTTCAGGCACCGGAGCCCGCCACCGTCCGGGATTGGCCGGAGCACGGCTTCCCGAAGGGCACCTACGGTCGCCTCCCCCAGGAGATGGAAGACGCCGCCAACGAGCAGATGGACAACTTCGCCGCACTGCTCGAGAAGCACGATGTCATTGTCGACCGGCCCGAAGTACTGGACTTCTCACAGCAGGTCTCCACCCCCGACTGGAAACAGGACTCGATGTTCGGCGTGATGCCTCCGCGCGACATACTGCTGACCATCGGCAACGAGATACTCGAAGCCACCATGTCGCAGCGCTCCCGGTGGTTCGAGTACCTCGCCTACCGGCCACTCCTGCAGAGTTACTTCGAGCAGGATCCGGAGTTCCGCTGGGAATCTGCTCCAAAGCCGCGCCTCACCGACGCCTCATACGTCGACGGAACGGACTTCTGGGAGTACGCCGAGTCTTTCAGCGACGAAGAACAGATCGAGCGGTTCACCAAGAAGAAGCAGTGGAACCTCACCGAAGCGGAACCGCTCTTCGACGCAGCCGACGTCGGCCGCTTCGGCAAGGACTTGTTCGTCCAGCGGTCCACGGCCACCAACGGCGCGGGAATCGACTGGCTTCGCCGTCACTACCCCGAGCATCGAATTCACGAAGTTCTCTTCTATGAAGCGCACCCGATGCACATCGACGCGACCTTCATTCCTTTGCGGCCCGGCCTTGCCCTCAGCAACCGGCAGCGATACCCGATGACCGACGAAATGCTCCGGTTGTTCGAGATAAACGACTGGCAGATCGTGCCATGCGCCGAACCCGCCCTATCGGAGAAGCCGCCTCTGTGCTTCTGCAGCGTCTGGTTGTCGATGAACACTCTGCTGCTCGACGAGAACACGATCTTCGTGGAGGAGTCAGAGAGAGCTCAGCAGCAACAGTTCTACGAACTCGGTTTCGAGGTGATCCCCGTACCATTCTGGGCGGTCGGACCATTCGGCGGCGGCCTGCACTGCGCAACCGCCGATGTCTATCGGGAAGGCGACCTGGAGGACTACTTCCCCAAGCAGATTCCGGGGTATTGAGCGGTCGGCCATCGGCGAGATACGGAAAGAGAGCAAAATGAGTAGGCGCAAGGTCATCATCATCGGAGCCGCAGGGCGCGACTTCCACAACTTCAACACCCGCTACCGCGACGACGAGTCGGTCGAGGTCGTGGCATTCACCGCCGAGCAGATCCCCGGCATCGACGACCGCACCTACCCTCCCGGACTGGCCGGGCCTCTCTATCCCAACGGAATCCCCATCTACTCCGAGGAGGAACTGCCCCGGCTCATTGCCGAGATGGGCGCAGACGAGTGCGCCTTCTCATACAGCGACATCTCGTACAACCACGTGATGGGCGTCGCCGCCATCGTGCAGGCAGCCGGTGCATCCTTCACGCTCCTGGGACCGGCCGACACCCAGGTCGCGAGCACCAAGCCGGTCATCTCCGTATGCGCGGTCCGCACCGGTTCGGGCAAGAGCCAGACCTCGCGCAAGGTCGTCGAGATGCTCATGGCGAAGGGTCTCAAAGTCGTGGCCGTCCGGCACCCGATGCCCTACGGCGATCTCACCGCTCAGAAGGTTCAACGGTTCGCCGAACTCGCCGACCTCGAGAAGCACGATTGCACAATCGAGGAGATGGAAGAGTACGAGCCGCACATCGTGCGCGGGAACGTCATCTACGCGGGCGTCGACTACGAAGCCATCCTCCGTGCGGCCGAAAACGACCCCAACGGATGTGACGTGATCGTCTGGGACGGAGGCAACAACGACTTCTCGTTCTACAGAGCCGATCTCGCCTTCACCGTCGTCGATCCCCATCGTCCTGGTCACGAGTTGTCCTACTACCCGGGCGAGGTGAGCCTGCGTATGGCCGACGTGGCGATCATCAACAAGATCGACTCTGCAGACCTGGCCGGAATCGAAACCGTGCGAGCGAACATTGCCGAGATCAACCCCAACGCCAGGGTCATCGAGGCAGCTTCGACTGTACGACTCGAAGATCCAAGCATCGTCGGGGGCAAGCGGGTCCTCGTCGTTGAGGACGGTCCGACACTCACCCACGGCGGCATGAAGATCGGCGCCGGCGTTGTCGCAGCCAGGAAACACGGTGCCACCGAGTTCGTCGATCCCCGCCCCTATCTCGTCGGCAAGCTGAAGGAAACGTTCGAGATCTACCCGGAGATCGGCACGATCCTGCCCGCCATGGGATACGGCGAGGAGCAGCTGCGCGACCTCGAAGCAACCATCAACGCAACCGATTGCGATGCGGTCGTCATCGGAACGCCGATCGACCTGGCCCGTATCGTCGACATCAGGAAACCGACGACACGCGTGTTCTACGACCTGCAGGAAATCGGCGAGCCGAATCTGGACGGGATACTCACCGAGTTCGTGACCGAGCACGGGCTCGCGTAGATTCGAACGCGACTTCATTCACGGCTGACACCAGGAGGCAGGTTCGTGGAGATCAGTGAGCTGCGACCACCGTCGGACTTCACCATCAGTCGCTACTACGTCGACCTGGCCGGCCGGTCGGTTCGTTTCGAGCGAGTAGCGTGCGAGGATCTCGAGGATGCGCTCGGCGGTATCGCGCGGGCAACCAAGCTCCTCGAGGACACGGTGGTCGACGATCCCTACGCTCCCTCAGCACCGCTGGTGATGAACCTCGGTCTGCTGAGCGGCACGAGGGTGATGACCGGCCTCCGCACGTTCTTTCACGGTTACTCACCCCTGAAGACGTCACGCTCGGGAGCCCCGGGTCTGATGTGGACGGCCGGTTCCGGACACTTCGGAACGAAGCTGCGGGGCCTGGGCATCGAGGAGGTGGTCTTCACCGGCCGCTGCGACCGGCCGACGATCCTCCACCTCACGCCTTCCTCCGATCCCACCGACCCGCAAGGGCCGGCCGAGTTCACCTTCCTGGATGCCGGTGATCTGGCCGGCAAGCGAGTCAACGCCAAGATCCAGGACCTGCACGGCCGGTATCCGGATGCACACTTCGCGGTGATCGGTCCGGCCGGTGAAAACTACGAGTCCGTCAGATACGCATCGATAGCCCTCTCCACCGACAACCAGCTGAAGACCGGTGACGCCAAACCTCGCTTCTGCGGGCGGGGCGGCTACGGGGGCGTCATGGGATCGAAGAACCTGCTGGGAATCATCGCAGACGGACCCAACCCGAATGCGTCGAGCCGCGGGCTGAAGGAGGTCAATCGGGAGATCAACCTCGGTGACGGGAGCAAGGGATATCGCGACGTCGGAACCTGGCGAATGGTCGGAGTTCTCCATCCCGTCGGCGGGCTCCCCGAGTACAACTTCGCTCCGCCGGGCACCGATGACGGCGGACGGCTGATGCGACCGGCCGTTGAGGAAGGGCCGTACGTCGTCAAAGCAGAGGCCTGCTACCTGTGCGGTATCAAATGCCACAAGAACGTGTACGACGAGGTCGACGGTGAAGCCGGCCGGTTCCGGGCCAAAGTGGACTACGAACCGCTGGCACTTCTGTCGTCCAACCTGGGCCTCTACGACATCGACCAGTCACTGACCTTGATCGACCTCACCGACGAGCTCGGAATGGACTCGATCTCGCTCGGTGGAACCCTCGGCTACGCCATGGAATGGAACAAGCGGCATCCCGACGCACTCATCGCCGGAGGACTCGGCTATGGGGATTTCGACGGAACCATGGCGGCGATCACAGCAATCGGCACCGGCAGAAACGAGGAACTCGGGCAAGGCGTGATGCGCCTCTCTACGAGCAGAGGAGCGACGGGCTTCGCCATGCACTCCAAGGGCGTCGAGTATCCCGCCTATCTGCCGCATACGAACCCGTCCTATCCGTGGGCACTGGCCGGCGGGCACATGTCGATGCGAACCTATCTCCTGGCCGTCGTCGAGCGAGAAACGGATCTCGAATACTGGGTCGATGCCACCGTCAATCGCGGCCCGAAGTTCATTCTCGACGACATAACCGGGCTGTGTAAGTTCTCAATGATCACGCCGGACCTCGAAGCCGAGGCGATCAGACTGGTGACCGGACTCGACGTCGGTGCCGAGCAGCTGACCGCGGCGGTCGATCGCACGTTCCTCAGGGGATATGCCAACGAGCGGGCGCGCGGGTTCACCTTCGACGACTACACGATGCCGGATGAAGCACATCTGCGGATCGAGAACTCGAGCGTGCCCCAGTTCAACACGCCCGAGTTCTTCGAGGAACTGAGATCCCGGGTGATGGAGACCTTGGATCAGAGGGCGACCGCGGCAGGGTTTCTCTGAGGCGCGGGTCGCGGGTCGCGAGTCGCGGGTCGCGAGTTGCGAGTTGCGAGTTGCGAGTTGCGAGTTTCCTACCGGATGAAACCCAGAGATCGGAGATCTCCGGCAATCGTTTCGTCTTCGAGTAGCTCCCTGAGAGCCACCACCGCCGGCCGATCCCACCGGGCCTCAGGGATTGCGAAGTCGAACTGCTCGTCCTGAAGGAAGCGAAACTCCAGCCCGGCGGCTTCGGCCACGGTGTCCAGGGTGACTCCCCAGTCGGCGCGACCCTGCTCGACTGCGGCAGCCACCGCATGGTGAGTCCGGGCTTGATGCAGATAACCCCCGGGGCGCTGACCCTCGAGCAGTCTGTCGATCAACACCCGCGTCCCGCTGCCCGGATTCCGGTTGACCATTCGAGGTGACCCGTCCCGCAGCTTCTGCACCAGTGTTTCGCCCTGGAGTCCGGCGAGCTCCTCGTCGCTCCGTCGAAACACGATGCCCTGCCGCCTCCGGTATCCGCGCAACAGCCGCACGCCGGGCGGGAGAAACGGCTCGTTGTACATGCCGGTTTCCTCGTCCATCAGGTGAATGCCCGCCACGTCGGCCTCGCCTCGACCGACCGCCGTCAACCCTCCGGTAGACCCGACCGGGACCATCTTCACCCTGAAACCGCGCTCGGCGAGCAACCCCAGCAGATGATCGAATCCGATGCAGTGGCTGCCGATGGCGGCCAGGTCGGCCGGCCGAACCTCGGAGTGCAGCAGGTGCACATCGACGATCGCACCCTCCTCCACGTATTCGACGGCGCTCGGGATACGGATGAACCCATCCGCTCTCCCAAAAGCCGTCACGCTCCCCGAACCGGCGCCGAGGGGATACGCAGCAAGTCCGGACGGCCCCTCCACGAGATCGACCAGGCTGTACTCGGTGCGTCCCGACGCGGATGTGAATCGCAAGGGAGCAGTCGCCTTCACGACATCCCGATCCGGAGCCGGGATCCCCGACAGGCGCCGCAGCAACGGCGCCACGAACTCATGGAAAGTGAAGATGGCCGATGTGGGGAACCCGGGTAGCACAACCACCGGAGTCGACGCCACGACGGCGAGCAGAATGGGCTTGCCCGGCTTCAACGCCACACCGTGCACCACCACGCCGGCCGAACCGGGCAACTTCAGTCCCAACCTATCCACCACCGTTGCGTTCAGATCGCCCTCACCCTTGGATGTGCCCCCCGAGAGCAGTACGACGTCTGCCTCCCGGTCGGCCGCCAGCAGGCGGGAGACGGTTCGCTCCAGCAAGACTTCGTCATCCGGGACGATCCCGCACGCCACCGGCTCGCATCCGAGCTCTGCCACGGCGTCCAGCAGAATCCGCTGATTGGAGTCGTAGACCTGGCCGACCTCGAGCGGATCACCCGGCTCCACGATCTCGTCACCGGTGGAGATCACCGCGACACGCGGCCGGACGATCACCTCGATACTGCGGGCACCGACCGCGGCCAGCACCCCCGTTTCCCGGGAGGTGAGTCGTGTTCCGCGTCGCATGACCGTCTCACCCCGCCCGATGTCGGAACCGGCGAAGGTTATGTTTCCTCCGGGAACCGCAGGCCGAACGACACGGATACCCCCGGCGAACGGTTCGGTATGTTCAACCATGAGCACCGCGTCTGCGCCGCGGGGCACGACCCCACCGGTCGCCACCGGGACGGCAACACCGGCCTCCACCTCGAATCCGTCCGGTGGGGCTTGACCGGCCGCCAGCGAAACGTCCGACACCCCGAGGGTGACCGGTGCCAGTTCCTCTGCACCGAAGGTGTCCTCGGCCCGCACCGCGAAGCCGTCGACGTTACTCCGGTCAAAGGCG